>JAAYSB010000377.1 GCA_012518475.1 Intrasporangiaceae bacterium
CTCGTGCTCGCCGCGTGCAACCTCGGCGCCAACTCCCGCGACATGTACCGCCAGGACACCCCCGCCTCGGCCTGATCCCGTCTCCGGTGCCGGTGTCACCTCCTGCACACCGGCACCGCAGGGCCACCGCCCGCCATGTCACCCGCTGCGCACGGTGGGGCAGCGGCCACTGTCCCACCCATCTGAGGGATGGCGCGGCCACCGTCAGGCTCGCGTGACCAGATCGTTCGCTACGGCACCCGCAGGATGCTCACCGGGTCCCGGCGGGATGCGGCGATCGCTGGTGGCGCTGCGCCGACAATCGTGACAAGAAGGCTGAGCAGCACCACGCTGAGGGTGAAGGTGAGGCTAGGCGCAGCTCCGGCGATGCCCCACATGACCGCTACCCCCGCCGCGGAACCGACGACTGCACCAATCGCTCCGGACATGAGGGACTGAATCAAGACCATCGCCACGATGGCACTCCGGGTGGCCCCGATGGCTCGCTGCCGTCCGAAATCACGTCGGCGCGCGTTGACCGCCCCGGTCATCGTGATTGCCACCAGGAGCAGGCCAATCCCCAACACCATCAGCATCAGCTGCCGGGACGACTCTCCAAGGGATCCAGCGAGAACCTCCCGTAGATCGATAGCCCCTTGGGCCAGCTCGACGGTCACGGCTGAGGGCGCTTCGGCGGGTAAAATCGCTTGGATGACCTCCGCCAGCGCCGCGACGTCGTAGCCCACTTCGGCCCGGACATACACATACCGAACGATCGGCGGAGCACTGTCGTCGTCACGGATCAGCACCGTGGAGTCCAACGCGTCAAGGGGACCCGTTGCCGTGAAGGTGCCGACGACGGCGACCGGTTGGCCTCGAACCGAAACGCCGCCCACCGCATCGACCAGCCCGAGCGAACGAGCCGCGCCCCGGCCTGCGACCGCCTCGCCGGTGCGCGCGCTTCGTCCGGCGGTCAGCAGGACCTCGCCGGGCAGCTCGCCGAGCAGTGATCGAGCGGTCAGTGGCTCCCCGTCCAGACTTGCCGTCAGATCCGGCGGCAGTGCGTCATCGGCAGGACCGAGCGCGAAAGCCCAATCCACACCGTCAAGGTCGCCGATAACCTCCACCACCGAGGGGTGGATGCCTGCAGAACCATTGCTGTCGGTCACGGTGATCAGCGCGGTCCCGATGGAGTCGACCGAGTCGAGCACCCGTTGCTCGATTGCGGCGGCGCGTCCGGTCGTCGCCAAGGTCACCAAGCACACCAACCCGATGACCAACGCGGTCGTGACCGACGAGACAGGTCGGGCCCTGACGGCGGCCCAGCACTCCCGCAGGATCCCACTCACGCTCGGATGTCCGAGACTGCTCACAATCGCACCCACTCGTCGCACCGGGCCGCCCGCTGCGTGTCATGGGTCGCGACGATGACGGTGGCACCGTCACGCGCCATCTCGGTCAGCGCACCCCAGACCACATCTCCTGACTCGCTGTCCAGGTTGCCGGTCGGTTCGTCACCAAAGATCAGCCGGGGACTGTTCAGCAAGGCACGGCAGAGGCCAACGCGTTGCGCCTGCCCCCCCGAGATCTCAGCTGGACGATGATCGGCGCGATGGGCCACCCCGAATCGGTCGAGGAGATCTGCGGCTCGGCGCTCGGCGGCTCGGCGACAAACCCCAGCGAAGACGGCTGGTTCGCAGACGTTATCCAACACGGTGCGGGCCGGGTCGAGCATCGCATCTTGGAAGACAAATCCAACCTCGCGGGCTCGCCACCGTGACGCCACATCGTCACGGGCCGCTGCCAGGTTGAGACCGTCGTGAATGACCGAGCCGGCGGTGGGTCGCAGCAGCAGCGAGAGAACATACAACAGGGTCGACTTGCCTGACCCCGAAGGACCGGTCACCGCTGTCACCGCGCCCGCGGCGAAGTTGACCGACAGGGTGTCAATGACAGGAGTTCGCGCGCGGCGGTAGGCGAACGTCAAGTCCTGGCACGACAGGCCACCACCGCTCACGGCGTTGGGCCGTCAGCCAGGGTCTGGATCTGTTCCCCGGCCTCGACACCGTCCACGACCGCCCTCGACCCATCCGTGCTCAGGACCTCGACAGGGACCCTGTCACCATCGAGCGATGTGACGAAGTAGCCGCCGACAGAGTCCTGGCCGAGAGCGGCGACCGGAACCACCGATCCAGACGCGCTGGGCACGATCTCGACGCTCGCGGTGACGCTCCCAGACGGCGGCACCAGCGGCAGGGACGTGCATTCGTCACCACACAGCGGACCGCCGTCATCAGATTCGAGCCTGAGCTTGGTGCCGGTTTGATCAGTCGCCGAGGGTGCGGTGGCTCCGATTCGCGCCGGCCAGGAGTGGGTGTCAAACGAGACCGTCACAGGGCTCCCAGCGGCCGGTGGAACCGCGTTTCCGTCGACGGCGATGGAGAAGTCAGGGTCGGTGAGCACCACCTCGACCGCGACCTCTCCAATAGTGAGGCGTTTCCCGACCTCGATGCCGTCAGCCAGTACCACGCGAGTGGGAAGGTCGGGAGCAAAGACGATGTCCTGGGCCAACACCGAACCTGTCCGTTCGATGCCGAGGGAGCGCTGCCACGCCTTGACGGCAGCAGTTGTCCCGGGCCCAAAATCCCCGTCGGGCTCACCGGCAAGGTGACCACCCTCGATGAGCAACCGCTGGAGTGCACTGACGTCAGGGCCCTTGACGCCCTGCGCGAGATCACGAAAGGCAGGCGTCTCGCCCTGCGCGATGACCACCGGACGCAGGTTGACGTCGTAGAGGACTTGGCCGTTCTCAACCGTGTCACCGCTGACAACCTCGACGCTCGTGACAGCGCCCTCACTCAGGGAGTAGCCGACGGTCCGTCTGGGCCACTCGACGTTGACGCTGAAGGTAGACGTGCGTCCAACGGTCCCGTCGATCACCGTGTACGCGGACGCTGGCGTCGCGGCGTCGGGCGACTCCGGCGGCGCCAACGTCGCTCGCCCAGTTCCGAGGCCGACCACCAACGCCAGCGCAACGCTCCCCGCCCATGCCAGCCCGACGCGAGTACGCCTGTTCACGAAGTTCCCGCGAACACCCAACGCTCTGGGCACACCTGGCGGAGCTGTTCCACCTCTCCCTGCGGCATCGACATTATCGCCTGGTCGCCGTACGGCCACCAGGGGTCGGGCAAGGGCGCTCCAGCCTGGCCGGACAAACCTGCCTCGACATAGAGGTCGACGCCGGGCGGCGTCCGCTCCATCTCGACTCCTTGAGCCACCAGACACTCGTAGGTGTCGACGTCCTGGGTGTACATCACGCTCAGATCCGCCTCCGTCAGCGGCTTCTCCAAGGCACTCACGTCAATGCCCTGCTCGGCAAGACAGTCCTGGCCATCGTCGGATGCCCGCATCATCTCCTCTTCACTGCTGAATGGCTCATTGAAGCCGCCAGACTCGTCGACGGTCAGGTCCCAACTTTTGGCGTCCATGCAGGCCTGGAGCCGCGAAATGAAACTATCTCTCCCCTGCGCCTGATCAGCCATCCACGCTGGCGCTTCCCAAGCGGTGGCGCTACTCTCGGCGTCACTCGAACAACCCGAGAGCAAGGGCCATGCGCTTGCCACAATCAACAATCCCAAGCGATTCATCTGAGCACTTCCTCGTCTCATTACACCCATATCTGGCCCCGAGGCGTCCCTCGGGGCCAGCACCTATACAGCGTCCGGTGTCAGCCGAACCGATTCACTACCTGCAGGCAAACCCAGAAGAATTGATGGTGGTTGCTTCGGTTGAGACCCACTGCAAGTAGGTGTATCCGGTGTACGAGGTCGCGCCGCTGTTGGACTTGAATCCCTTGTTCCAGTACTGGCCCATCACTGTTCGGTGGTAGGTATTGCCGTACGTGTGGGAGGCAACTCGGACCTCCGTGCTGCAACTCGCAGGCGTGGTCAATTGCGTGACTGCCGACGCGCTAGTCGCGCCAACCATAAGGAGCGGCGGCGATGATCGCCCCACCCGTACGTTTGGAAAATCGTGACATTCTCGCTCCCAACGTCGTTGTTGACAGAGGGCCGAATTGTCCCCCCCTCCGGAAACTATGCCAGAGCATCGACAAAAACGCGCGGCGAACCGACCACGCGCGTGACATCTACTCAGACTCGCGTGACGTCCACACCCACGCGCAATGTCGAGGACGTCGTCACATCGTCCTGCGTGTAGATCACTCCCTTGAGCAGGGACACATCGGCGAAGTCACGGCCCCAGGCCGAGACGAGGTACCGGCTGTCGCAGAAGTGGTCGTTCGTCGGGTCCAGGTCCACCCAGCTCCCATCCGGCACCCGGACCGAGACCCAGGCGTGCGAGGCGTCGGAGCCTACCAGCTTGGTCGCACCCGGCGCCGGTGTCGTCTCGATATAGCCCGACACATACCGCGCGAGCAGCCCCACCGAGCGCAGCGCACCCAACGCCAGATGCGCGAAGTCCTGGCACACCACGGCGCGGATCCCGAGCAGCTCCGGCAGTGTCGTTCTCACCGTGGTGGCCTTGGAGTTGAAGGCGAAGTCTTCATTGATGCCGTGCAGCAGCGCCGCTAGC
>JAAYSB010000378.1 GCA_012518475.1 Intrasporangiaceae bacterium
CGCCGAGGTCATCGCCGTCCTGGAGCAGGCTTATCCGTCACAGACGGCCCAGTCCTGGGACCAGGTCGGGCTCGTCACCGGTGATCCTTCCCAGCCGGTCCGCCGGCTCCACCTCGCGCTCGACCCGACGCTCGCGGTCATCGAGGAGGCCCGCGCTGCCGGCGCCGACCTCCTCGTCACCCACCACCCGCTGCTCATGCGGGGCGTCAACAGCGTTGCTGTCACCTCCGCCAAGGGCGCCTCCGTCACGAACCTCATCGTCGGTGACATCGCCCTGTACGTCGCCCACACCAACGCCGACGTCGCTGCCGAGGGGGTATGTGTTGCGCTCGCCGAGGCGTGCGGCCTCACCGATCTGTCGCCCCTGGTGGTGTCTGAGGAGCAGCTGCTGGGCCGGGTGGGTCGGCTCGACTCACCGCTGTCGTTGGGAGACTTTGCAACTCGGGTCGCCTCCGCACTTCCGGCGGCGCCGGTCGGCATCCGGGTGAGTGGCCCACCCGACGCGACCGTCGAGACGGTCGCCGTTCTCGGCGGCTCGGGGGACGACCTCTTCGGTGCGGTGCGTGCGAGCGGGGCGGACGCATACATCACGGCGGATCTGCGGCACCATCCGGCGCTGGAGGCGCGGGAGGAGGCGCGCGACGGCACGCCGTACCTCATCGACGCCGGCCACTGGGCGAGTGAGGCGGTCTGGCTGCCTCGCGCGGCCAAGGTCCTGCGAGAGGCGCTGGGAGATAGGGTCGAGGTGGTCGTCAGTGAGATCGTCACCGACCCCTGGACGTTCGTCGTCCACCCGTGAGTCCCGTCAAGTCCCCGAACCCGTGAGGCACGTCAAGTGAAGGCTTCGCCCCAGCAGCAGCAGCGGCTGCTCGATCTGCAGGCGCTCGACACCCGGCTCGACCAGATCGCGCACCGGCGCACGCATCTGCCGCAGATCGCCGAGCTCGCCGACCTCGCGGAGAAGGCTCGGGTCATCGGTGCTGAGCACGTGCGCGTCCAGACCGCTCATGACGACGTCCAGCGCGAGCTACGCAAGTCCGACGCCGACGTCCAGCAGGTCCGGGACCGCGCCGCGCGAAACGAGTCCCGCCTCGCTTCGGGACAGGGCACGGCCAAGGACCTGCAGGCCCTTCAGCACGAGCTCGAGTCGCTCGCACGCCGCCAGAGTGAGCTCGAGGACGTCGAGCTCGAGGTCATGGAGCGCGCCGAGGCCATCGAGTCCGACCTCGGTGAGCTCACCGCGGGCAGGGACCGGCTCGACGCCCAGATCCGTGCGGTCGAGGCCTCCCGCGACGAGGCACTGGCCGGGCTCGACGAGGAGGCCGCGTCCGTCGGCGCGCCTCGGGAGTCGCTCGTCGCCGAGGTCGGCCCGGAGCTCATCGGGCTCTACGAGAAGATCCGCGTCACCTCTGGCGGGCTCGGGGCCGCGCCGCTGCGGGCACGCCGGTGCCTCGGCTGCCAGCTCGAGCTCAACGCCATCGACCTCGTCCACATCAAGGAGGCCGCCGAGGACGAGGTGCTCCGCTGCGAGGAGTGCCGCCGGATCCTCGTGCGCACACCCGAGTCCGGGCTCTGACCGGTCGCATGGGGCGATCGCTTCTCGTCTATGCCGACGGCGGCTCCCGGGGAAACCCGGGGGTGGCCGGCTACGGCGCTGTCGTCCTCGACGCCGAGTCCGGGGACCTGCTCGCCGAGCGTGCCGAACCGCTCGGGCAGGCCTCGAACAACGTCGCCGAGTACTCCGGACTCATCGCCGGACTCCGTGCCGCCATCGAGATCGACCCCGGCGCCGACATCGAGGCCCGGCTCGACTCCAAGCTCGTCGTCGAGCAGATGGCCGGGCGCTGGAAGATCAAGCACGAGGACATGCGCCGGCTCGCGCTCGTAGCCCGCGACCTGGCTGCCACCGTGAAGGCTGCCGGGGGCTCGGTGGAGTACGAGTGGGTCCCGCGCGAGAAGAACCTCCAGGCGGACAAGCTGTCCAACGTCGCCATGGACGGCGAGACTGTGACCTCCGACTACTGGCGTGACGAGTCCGTTCCCGCTGCCGCGCCACCCACTGACCCGACTGCCACCACTGGCACGACGGACACGACTGACACCACCGAGACCGTACCACAACCTGGCAATTACCAGGTTGTTGCACGCACCGAGGGTGAGGCTGGGCAGGGACCGACCGGGGCTGAGGGGGGCGAGGTAGCAGAGGAGACCGCTCCGGCTGTCTCGCGTGCCATGGGTACGGGGGTCGGTGCCCAGCGGGACCGCGGTGCCGTCACCCGGGTGGTCCTGGTGCGCCACGGCGTCACCGCCTTCACCGAGGAGGGCCGCCTCGACGGCCGCGGCGGGTACGACCCGTCACTGTCCGAGCGCGGACAGGAGCAGGCGCAGCGGGCAGCTGAGTCGGTGCGTGCCCTCCTCGGTGGCACGCAGGCCAGGGTCATCACGTCCTCCCTCGCCCGCGCCGTGGAGACCGGCGCCGTCATCGCTGAAGCACTCGGCGTCCAACCCCAGGTCGATGCCGACTTCGACGAGCAGAACTTCGGCGACTGGGACGGCGTCGCTGTCGGCGATCTCGTCGGGACCGATCTTGAGAACCTGCTCCGGTTCCGGCACGACCCGGAATATGCCCGCCCCGGTGGGGAGAACCACCTGGACCTCATGGAGCGGGTGAGCGGCGCATACCGACGCGTTATCGCCGGAGGAGGCACTGCGGTGGTGGTATGCCACCGCAAGCCGATCATGTGCGTCCTCGCGGACATCCTCGGACTGACGGTCGAGGCGTCGTGGCAGCTCGCCGCCGCGCCCGGTTCCCTCACCGCGATCGAGACGTGGGAGGACGGGACGACGTCTATTGCGTTCACGAACCGGACGTGACCGGCTGGCGTGGGGCGGACCTCCTACTCTGTTCGGGTGGCCATAACACCGGGTGATGCATTCCGTCCTGACACCCTCGCCGTCCGGGGCGGGCTCATGCGCAGCGAGTTCGACGAGACGGCCGAGGCGCTCTATCTGACCTCCGGCTTCGTCTACGAGTCCGCGGAGGAGGCCGAGGCGGCGTTCA
>JAAYSB010000379.1 GCA_012518475.1 Intrasporangiaceae bacterium
CCCCCTCCCGCCGTTGATGTATGGCGACATGCACGGAGACGGGCCAGATTCTCTGCGTGTCGCCATACATCAACTGCTGCGGAGGGAGGCCAGATCGGGCGTGTTCAGGTCAGACCAGGCCCTGGTGGCGCTCCACAGCATGACCCCGGCGGCGCAGGTCGAGGGCGATGCAGGCGAGCGCGGCAAGGGCTGCGGCGACGGCGGCCCCGAGGAGCATCGTCTGGACCTGGGTGACCGCGGCATCGACGAGGGCGTCGAGGTCGGTCGGGTCGGCGAGCTCAGCGACGGTGGCGTAGTAGCGGTTGAGCCCGATGGCAGTGAGCACAGCCAGACCGACGACCATGCCGACCATGCGGGCGACCACGACGAGCGCAGAGGCGGTCCCGTGAGCGGACTCCGGTGCGTCGGCGAGCGCCGCGTTGTTCACGGGCGCGAGCGCGAGGCCGACGCCCAGGCCGATGAGGAGCAGCCCGATCGTGCCGCCGACGCTGTCGAGCGAGCCGCGCCCCCATGAGCTCGCGACCCACAGCACGGCCGCGGCGAGGAGCATGCCGACGCCGGCGACCGTCCCGTCGCCGAGCCAGCGCAGGACGTAGCCGCCGACCACAGCTCCCACGGGGACGGCGATGAGGAACTTGAGCAGCTCGAAGGCGGCGACGGTCTCGCTCGTGGACACGGTCAGCCGGGACAGCAGCGGGATGCCGACGATAACGGCGACCAGGGCGGTTCCGACAAGGAAGGAGACGACGAGTGCCCACGGCACCCGGCGCCGCACGACCCCCCGTGGGATGAGTGGCTCGGCTGCGCGTCGGTGCCGCCAGAGGTAAAGGAGCGCGAGGACTGCCGCGACCGGGAGCAACGAGTATCCGAGGGGTCCGATCACCTCCGTCTCCGGGTCCGCCGCCGCGAAGGTGATGACGACACAGCCGAGGGCGCCGCCCAGGAGCAGCGCCCCGGGCAGGTCGGCGTGCCGGAGGACAGGCCAGGCGGTGCGCGTGGCGAGGAGGAGAGCGACGCCGCAGAGCACGAGGGCGAGCACCCCGATGGGGGTCCACAGCACCGCCGTCGAGGACCCGAACGGCACGAACGGAGCACCGAGGGCGACGCTGTTGACGAGGAACGACGGTGCCCAGAGGGCGAGGAACAGAACGGCAAGCCCGAGACCGAGGAGTGCGGCGGGCCACAGGCACCGCCGCAGTGGAGCCGTTGTCCGCCCGAGGTGCACTCCACGCGATGCGGCGACGAGGGCAACGGACAGCAGGACACCCACGACCGCGTTGAGCCAGAAGATCGCCCGCCAGTCCGCGACGAGGAGGACAGCAGCGCCGAGGGCAGGGCCGAGCACCGAGCCGAGCTCCTGCACCGCCCCGACGACTCCGAGTGGGGTCCCGCGCCGTTCGGCCGGCCAGAGGTCTGCGACGATCGCGAGCGTCGCGGGGACGAGACCGCCACCACCGATGCCCTGGATGACGCGGCCGCCAACCAGGACGGGCAGGTCGGTGGCGAGCGCCGTGATGACCGACCCGAGGATGAACACAGCGAGGCACAGCTGCAGAACCCGTTGCCGTTCAACGAGATCGGCGACCCGACCGATGAGCGGGAGGATCGCGATGTAGCCGAGGAGGAAGCCGGAGATGATCGGCGCGGCCCGCTGGAGGGCATCGATCGTGACCCCGACCCCGGCCATCATGTCCGTGAGGGCGAGGACAACGACATAGGTGTCCGCTGCTGCCAGGGCAACGCCGGCTGACGCGATCCCCAGGATCGTCCGCGCCTTCGGGCTCACGACGGCCGTCATCGGGTCACCACCGGAACCACGCGAGACGCCGAGACCGTCACGAACGTGGCGACTCGATCTGGATCGGGACGCCGTAGTCGGTGAGGAGGAGCGTGTAGGTGGACTCGGTCCCCTCGTAGAACTCACCCGTGAGCACCGCACGCCGCAGCTCGTCGTCCGCGGTCAGACCGTAGGCGACGTCGAACTCGGTGCCCGGCTTGCCGAGCATGAGCAGCGACTCGACCTTCTTCCCCGGCAGGGTGCCGGTGATCTCGGTGAGGATGTCGCGCCCCTCCCGGCTCTGGCCCTTCTCCGCGACGTCGGTGGTCGCCGCGATGAGACTCGCGATCCCGGTCTCCTCCTCGAAGAACGTCGTCGGGTTCGGCGCACCGAGGTCGTCGAGGTTGACGGGCGCATAGTCCGGGGTGAACAGCTTCATGTAGGTCTCGTCGCCGATGCTGAGAATCCCCGCCGTGGCAGTGATCCCGCTGACCCGTCCCTGGAACTCGCCCTCGAACTTGACGACACCGTCCTCGACGACGCCGGTCCCGGTGGCGGACTGCACCCCGTTGACGTCAGCCGGCACGCCGGTGCTCGTGAGGTTGATCGTCAGCGCGTCGGTCTCCTCGATCTTCGTCTGGGCCGAGGCGAGGCGCTCCTGCGGCGAGGGCGCCTCGGGCTCATCCTCCCCCGAGCACCCGGTCACGGCCAGAAGGGCGGCGACCGCCGCCCCGGTCAGCAGGGTTCTCCGGTGCATCCCGTCATCGTAGGCCGGGGAGGGGCATCGACGCGGGTTCGCCGCGCATACCCCGTGCCTATCGAGCCGATCGGGTATGCGCGGCGAACCGTTGCAGGTCAGCCGGTGACGAGCGCCAGGGTGTCGCCGTCGGCGGCCTGGTCGACAGTGACGTCCTCGCCGTCGCGGACCTCCCCGGCGAGAACCGCCTTGGCGAGCCGGTCGCCGATCTCCTTCTGGACGAGCCGGCGCAGCGGCCGGGCACCGTAGGCGGGGTCGTAGCCGGTGCGCGCAAGCCACTGGCGGG
>JAAYSB010000380.1 GCA_012518475.1 Intrasporangiaceae bacterium
GCGAAGCTGCGCACGCTCCGCGCACGGACCGAGCCGTCGGTCGGGTCGTAGATGTCGAGCCGGTCATCGCCGTTGCCGGGCAGGACGAGCAGGACGTGCCGCGGCAGGGTGCGCGAGCCGACGTACAGCAGTGCCGGCATGCCATCTGCGACAACGGAATTCACCCGCTCGAAGGCCTGGACCATTCGGTCGTGCGGGAGTGGCCGCACCAGGCTGATGTCGTAGTCGGTGCCGTGCCGGGCCGCGCCGAACTCGAGCTCGCGCTTGGCGCCCCACGGCGGGGTCCCGAGGGCGCGGGGCCACGGCAGGTTGAACGCCGCCAGCCCGATCGCGAGTGTGTTGGTGCGCTGGTGGACGATCTTCTCGTAGGCCGCGAACCGCTCCGCCGGCGAGACGCCCTGCGGGCTGCCGGGACGGGCGCCCTCACCGGTCGAGATCCAGTGCGCGAACTCGCGGTCGACGAGCATCCGCGCCACCGTCAGGCACGCCGAGCCGCACGTCACCTGGCTCTGCTGCTTGGGGCCGGTGTCGCCGTTGACGAGTCGGTATGCGGGGAGCGCCACGGTCTCTATCTTCACCTACGCGCAGCGTCGGGTGAAGGACCAGAAGGAGTTTTCGGGAAACTCCTCGACGGGAGCACCTGGGCGCTGTCGTGTCTGCTGGGTCTGGGTCCGCTGCTGAGAGGAGGCGCGGTTCAGGCGCTGCGCTTGCGGGTCCGCTTCGGCGCGGGCTCATGGCGCACGATGGTCGGCAGGGCGTTTGACTCGACGACGTCCTTGGTCACGACGACGCGGGCGATCTCGTCGTCGCTCGGGACGTCGAACATCGTCGGGAGGAGGACCTCCTCGATGATGGCGCGCAGGCCCCGGGCGCCGGTGCCGCGGAGCAGCGCGAGGTCGGCGATCGCCTCGACGGCCTCGGCCTCGAACTCGAGCTCGACCCCGTCGAGGTCGAACATCCGCTGGTACTGCTTGACGAGGGCGTTCGAGGGTTCGGTCATGATCTCGACGAGTGCGGCCCGGTCGAGCGGCATGACGCTCGTGACGACGGGCAGCCGGCCGATGAACTCGGGGATGAGGCCGAACTTGATGAGGTCCTCGGGCTGGATCTCGTCGAAGCTCTCCCCCATGTCCTTGGGCAGGTGCAGCTCGGAGCCGAACCCGAGGCCCTTCTTGCCGGTGCGGGCCTCGATGATCCGCTCCAGGCCGGCGAAGGCACCACCGACGATGAACAGCACGTTGGAGGTGTCGATCTGGATGAACTCCTGGTGCGGGTGCTTGCGGCCACCCTGCGGCGGGACCGAGGCGGTCGTACCCTCGAGGATCTTCAGCAGCGCCTGCTGCACGCCCTCACCGGAGACGTCCCGGGTGATCGACGGGTTCTCGCTCTTGCGGGCGATCTTGTCGATCTCGTCGATGTAGACGATGCCGGTCTCGGCCTTCTTGACGTCGTAGTCGGCGGCCTGGATGAGCTTGAGGAGGATGTTCTCGACGTCCTCACCGACATACCCGGCCTCGGTTAGCGCGGTCGCGTCGGCCATGGCGAACGGCACGTTGAGCCGGCGCGCCAGGGTCTGGGCGAGATAGGTCTTGCCACACCCGGTGGGACCGACGAGGAGGATGTTCGACTTGGCGATCTCGACGTGCTCGGGGTCGCGCTTGCCGGCCGAGTGCTCCTCGGCCTGGATCCGCTTGTAGTGGTTGTAGACCGCGACCGACAAGGCGCGCTTGGCCTTGTCCTGGCCGACGACATACTTCTCGAGGAAGTCATAGATCTCGCGCGGCTTGGGCAGCTCGTCGAAGGTGAACTCGCTCCCCTCGGCGAGCTCCTCCTCGATGATCTCGTTGCACAGGTCGATGCACTCGTCACAGATGTAGACGCCAGGGCCGGCGATGAGCTTCTTGACCTGCTTCTGGGACTTGCCGCAGAACGAGCACTTGAGCAGGTCGCTGCTCTCCCCCATCCGTGCCATGGGCTGACCGTCCTCTCGCTCGCGTGGTGCAGTGACTCCCACGACCGTACCTGTCAGGCCCGTCGCTCCCTGTCAATGAAACCGCCAAAACACCGGAAATGCGCTGCTGTCCGCTCACAGCGGACAGCCGCTGATGTGCGGGTGAGCAGCACCGGGCACCTTGCGGTCGGTGGTTGTCCACGGGCAGGTTGGTGACATGAGCGAACAGCCTGAGACCTACAGCGAGGACATCGACGACAAGGCGTACGACGCCGAGCAGGCGGCCGACGCCGAGGTCAACCTCGATCAGCCTGGTTCCACGGACGACGTGCCCTGGAGCCCTCCGGAGCAGGCCCCGATCGCCTCGCAGTTCGATGACGACCCCGCCGAGGACGACTTCCAGGCCTGATCGGCAGGGCCCAACCCACGACGCGAGATCTGCTGTCAGCGCTCGCTCCGTCGCGGCCACCAGATGGCGCCGAACAGCGCGACGGCCGCGATCCCGACGACACCGA
>JAAYSB010000381.1 GCA_012518475.1 Intrasporangiaceae bacterium
ACCACTTGCGGGCGCCTGCGGGCGAGGCACCTGCCGCAACGGTCTCCTCGATGAGCTCGATGAGACCCGCGTTGAGGACGTCGCGCATCTCGAGATCGCTGTACCCCCAGTCGGACTGGAGTCGCTTGCGACGCTCGGCCGGCGGCTCGGGCAGCGTCGCGCGCAGCTCCTCGACCCACTCCAGTGACGGGGCGACGGGAACCAGGTCAGGCTCAGGAAAGTAGCGGTAGTCCTCGGCGTCGGACTTCACGCGGCCGGAGGTCGTGATGCCGGTGTCCTCGTGCCAGTGCCGCGTCTCCTGGACGATCGAACCGCCGCCGGTGAGGACGGCGCCGTGACGGCACATCTCGTAGCGGACGGCACGCTCGACCGAGCGCAGCGAGTTGACGTTCTTGGTCTCGCTCCGGGTGCCGAACGTCTGCGAGCCCTTCGGCATGAGTGAGAGGTTCACGTCGCAGCGCATCGAGCCCTGCTCCATGCGGACGTCCGAGACGTCGAGTGCCTTGAGCAGGTCACGCAACGTGGAGACGTATGCGCGCGCCACCTCCGGCGCCCGCTCCCCCGCTCCGACGATCGGCTTGGTCACGATCTCGATGAGTGGGATGCCGGCCCGGTTGTAGTCGACGAGGGAGTGGGTCGCGCCATGGATGCGGCCCGTCGCACCGCCGATGTGCGTCGACTTGCCGGTGTCCTCCTCCATGTGGGCGCGCTCGATCTCCACGCGGAAGACCTCGCCGTCCTCGAGGGGCACGTCGAGCCAGCCGCCATAGGCGATCGGCTCGTCGTACTGCGAGGTCTGGAAGTTCTTCGGCATGTCCGGATAGAAGTAGTTCTTCCGGGCGAACCGGCACCACTGCGCAATCTCGCAGTTGAGGGCCAGGCCGATGCGGATCGCCGACTCCACCCCGACGGCGTTGACGACCGGCAGGGCACCGGGAAGACCGAGGCAGACGGGGCATACCTGGGTGTTCGGCGCGGCACCGAAGGCGGTCGGGCAGCCGCAGAACATCTTCGTGTTCGTGTGCAGCTCGACGTGGACCTCCAGACCCATGACCGGGTCGAAGGCGGCAACGGTCTCGTCGTAGTCGAGGACGTCAGCGGTCGCCATGGCTCAGGCCTCCCTGGTGGTGGTCGCAGCGGTCGTCGGTGCGGGCAGTGTCAGCACGTCGGGTGCCTGGTCGAGGAGTGGCCCACCCCACTGGGCGGTGAGGCGAGCCTCGAGGGCGGCGCCGACGGCATACAGTCGGTCGTCGGCCATCGCGGGCGCGAGGACCTGGAAGCCGGTCGGCAGTCCGTCCTCGGGCGCGACGCCTGACGGCAGCGACAGCCCCGGGATGCCGGCGAGGTTGGCGGGGATCGTCGCGATGTCGTTGAGGTACATCGCCATCGGGTCGTCCATCTTCTCGCCGAACCGGAAGGCCGTCGTCGGCGCGGTGGGGGAGACGAGGACGTCGGCCTGCTCGAAGGCCGCGGTGAACTCGTCAGCGATGAGGCGCCGAACCTTCTGCGCCGACCCGTAGTACGCGTCGTAGTACCCGGAGGACAGCGCATAGGTCCCGAGGATGATCCGGCGCTTGACCTCGTCACCGAAGCCCGCGTCACGGGTCGCGGCCATGACCTGCTCGGCCGAGGGGTCGTCGATCCCCTCCGGCCAGACCCGCAGGCCGTAGCGCATGGCGTCGAACTTGGCGAGGTTGCTCGAGGCCTCCGAGGGCAGGATGAGGTAGTACGTCGCCAGCGCGAACGTGAACGACGGGCACGACACCTCGACGATCTCGGCGCCGGCGTCGACAAGGTGCTGGACCGACTCGTCGAAGCGCTGCTGCACCCCGGCCTGGAACCCCTCCCCTGTCAGCTCCCGGACGATGCCGATCCGCATGCCTGACACGTCGGCCCGCCGGGCGGCCTCGACGAGTCCGGGCAACGGGTCACTGATCGACGTGGAGTCGAGCGGGTCGTGGCCGCCGATGATCTCGTGGAGCAGCGCGGCGTCGAGGACGGTGCGGGTGCACGGCCCGGCCTGGTCGAGCGAGCTGGCGAGCGCCACGAGGCCGTAGCGCGAGACCCCGCCGTAGGTCGGCTTGGTGCCGACCGTGCCGGTCACCGATGCCGGCTGGCGGATCGAGCCACCGGTGTCGGTCCCGATGGCCCAGGGAGCCTGGTGGCTGGCCACGACCGCGGAGGACCCGCCCCCGGAGCCACCGGGGATCCGGTCGAGGTCCCAGGGGTTGCGGGTCGGCCCATAGGCGCTGTGCTCGGTCGAGGACCCCATGGCGAACTCGTCCATGTTCGTCTTGCCGAGGATGGGCAGGCCGGACTCCTTGAGACGGCGCACGACGGTGGCGTCATAGGGCGGGATCCAGCCCTCGAGGATCTTTGAGCCGCAGGTTGTCGGAAGCCCCTCGGTCGCCATGACGTCCTTGACCGCGATCGGCACCCCAGCGCCGGTCGGCAGCGACTCGCCCGCGGCCCGGCGACGGTCCACCTCGTCGGCGGCGGCGAGAGCACCCTCGGCGTTGACGTGGAGGTAGGCGTGGATCCGGTCGTCGACGGCACGCGTCCGGTCAAGGTGGGCCTGGGTCAGCTCGCGGGAGGACACCTCGCCGGCGGCGAGGAGGTCGGCGAGCTCGGCAGCGGTCTTCCGCGTGAGGTCAGCAGAGGTCATCAGTGGTCCTGAGGTCGGGGCGAGTGGTCCGGTCGGAAGGCGGGGTCAGTCCTCGGCGAGGATCCGCGGGACTGAGAAGCGCTGCTCCTCTGCCTCGGGGGCCATCGCGAGCGCCTCCTCCGGGCTGAGCGAGGGGCGGACCTCGTCGGGGCGCGTGACATTGACGATCGGCATCGGGTGGCTCATCGGCTCGATGTCGGCGATCGGGGCCGAGGACACCGTGGCGACGGAGTCGAGGATGACGGCCAGCTCGCCGGCCAGGTGGTCGAGCTCGTCCTCGGCGAGGTCGATGCGCGCCAGCGAGGCCAGGTGGGCGACGTCGTCGCGGGTGAGTTCGGACATAGGGAGCAGTCTAGGTCTCCTGGTGCGCTGACCTGACCCCGCCCACCGCCATCCGCCCGCAGGAGTGCTGTGACGCGCCGCGGAGGGTTCGCCGTGGCTAGGCTCGGTCCCGTGACCCGACTGCTCCACCTCAGTGACACCCATCTGCACGCCGCGGGCGCCGAACGTCTCCACCCGGAGATCGACCCGCGCGCGCGGCTCGAGGAGGTGCTCGACCGGGTCCGCGCCTACGGCCCGTTCGACGCGGTCGTGGTCACCGGTGACGTCTGTGACGACGGGAGCATCGAGGGCGCGCAGGCCGTCCGAGACCTCGTCGAGGACCTCGCTCCTGTCGTCCTCGCGGTCCCGGGCAACCACGATCTGCCCGGCCCGGTCGGGCAGGTCTTCGGCCGACCGTTCGCCGAGGTCGGGCCGTGGCACCTCGTCGGAGCCTCGACCCAGGTCGAGGGCGAGGTCGCCGGGGTCGGGGACGGCGTCCTCGAGGCCCTGCACGAGATCGGCGAGAGACCGGCGGTGCTGCTCATGCACCACCCCATCGAGTCCCGCAGCACCCACGAGTGGTTCACCCTCGGCGGCCGCGACGAGGTCGTCGCCGCGGTCGAGGCGCACCCGGCACCGCTCGTCATCCTCTCGGGGCACACCCACGAGGCCTACGAGGGACGCCTCGGGCAGGCCCAGCTGCTGGGAGCACCGGCCACCTACTACTCGATCCGACACCGGGGCGATGAGTTCGACTTCGTCCGCGACGAGTTCGGGGCGGCTGTGGTCAACCTCGACGACACGGCCCTCACCGCCGGCGTCGAACTCGTGCTCCTCCAGGACCGAGCGTGTGCCGAGGACCGCATCGAGCTGCCGGACGAGGAGGTCTGACCGTGCCCACGACAGCCGTCGCCGCCGCTGAGCGGGAGGCCCTCTGCGACACCTTCGAGCGGGTCGGCCCCGATGCTCCGACGCTCTGCCACCCCTGGCTCACCAGGGACCTGGCCGCTCACCTCGTGCTGCGTGAGCACCGTCCCGACCTGGCGGTCGGGATGTTCGTGCCCATGCTCAGCGAGCGCCTCGAGCGCGAGCAGTCCGAGCTCGGCCGCCAGACCCCGTGGCCCGAGCTCGTCGACCGGGTCCGCTCCGGCCCGCCTGCGTGGCACCCCACCCAGATCGGCCGGATCGACGAGGCGGTCAACGCGCTCGAGTTCTTCATCCACCACGAGGACGTGCTCCGAGCCCCGGAGGGTTTCACCCCCCGCGTCCTGACGCCGGAGGTCGAGGCCGGTGTCTGGGTGGCTCTCAAGCGGATGGCCAAGGTGCTCTTCCGCAAGGTCGACGCCGGCCTGGTCCTGGCCGCCCCCGGCCACGGCCGGATCGCGCTCAAGCCGCCGTCGAAGCACGGCTCGGTCACGGTCACCGGGGCTCCCGGCGAGCTGGCCCTGCTCGGGTTCGGCCGCAGGAACCAGGCCGACTACGAGGCGCGCGGCTCCCAGGCTGCCCTGTCCGCTCTCGCCTCGGCGCCCCTGGGCGCCTGAGCCGACCACCGCATACCCCATCGGCATGTCCCCCACACCACTTCAGCTCTCCCTCGATCTCATCGGCGTCTTCGTCTTCGCCCTCTCGGGCGGCCTCGTCGCCCTACGGGCCAACCTGGACCTCTTCGGGGTCCTCGTGCTCGCGTGGGTGACCGGCCTGGGCGGAGGCGTCATTCGTGATCTCCTGCTCGGCCAGACTCCCCCGGTCGGCATCACCGACTGGCGGCTCGTGCTCACCGGTCTGCTGGCAGGCCTCATCGTCTTCGCGTTCCACGGACGCTTCCAGTCCGTCGCCTCGCGCCGGCCCCGCAGAGCGGGTCTGATCACCCGCTCGGTCAAGGTCCTCGACGCCGTGGGCCTGTCCGTCTTCGCGGTCGCCGGCTCGGTCAAGGCCGTTCAGCTGGACAGTCCGTGGCTCGCCGCGATCGTCGTCGGCGGTATCACCGCGATCGGCGGCGGCATCATCCGGGACCTGCTGGCCCGGCAGGTCCCTGAGGTCCTTCAGCGTGAGCTCTACGCGGTGCCCGCCTTCGCGGGTGCTGCGCTCGTCGTCGGGCTCGATGCGGTCGGGTGGCTGACACCGCTGACGACCTGGCTGTGCGTGCTCGCGATCTTCGGCACGCGGATGGCAGCCGTTGCTCTCGACCTCAACATGCCGGTGGCCCCCGGATCCGGTGACTCGGCCGGCCGGAGGGCCTAGAGAGCTCCCGGCCCCTCGGTCACGAGGACGCGGAACTGGTCCGCATCGAGCACGGGAATGCCGAGCTCCTCTGCCTTGGCGAGCTTCGAGCCGGCACCAGGACCCGCGGCGACGTAGTCGGTCTTCTTCGACACGCTCGATGCAGCCTTGCCGCCGGCGGCGATGATCGCCTCCTTGGCGCCGTCGCGGGTGAAGCCCTCGAGGGTGCCGGTTGCGACGACGGTCAGACCCGAGAGCACTCCCTCGGCGGTGACGGCCGCACCAGGACCGGGGTGTCCCGGGGTCGCGAACCGGACCCCGGCCGCGCGCCAGGAGCGCAGGATCTCCTGGTGCCAGTCCTCGGCCAGCCACTCGACGACGGCAGCGGCGATGGTGGGGCCCACACCCTCGACCTCGGCCAGTTCGTCGGCGGATGCGGCCTCGATCGCCTCGAGTGAGCCGAACCAGTCGGCCAGGGCGCGCGCTGCGACGGGTCCGACGTGCCGGATGTTGAGCGAGACGAGCTGGCGCCAGAGGTCCTTGGTCTTGGCTGCCTCGAGCTGTTCGATGAGGGTGAGCGCCTGGGCCGATGGGTGGAGCGTCCGGTGATCCTTGCGCACCCCGGCCGCTCGGCGCTCGGCGGCTGACATTCCTTCTGTGCCAGGGGGATAGGTCAGCTCGACCCGCTGGAACGGCTTGCGGACGACCTCCTCGCCGGTCTCCTCGACGACCTTGGGCTCGCCGGTCTCCGCGTCGCGGACGACGACCTCGATCGGCACGAGCTCGTCCAGGGTCAGGTCGAACAGCCGCGCCTCGGTCTGAAGCGGCGGCTCCGCAGGGACACTCGGCTGGGTGAGCGCCGCTGCGGTGACCTCGCCGAGGGCCTCGATGTCGAGACCTCCCCGCGAGCCGATGTGCTCGATCCGGCCGCGCACCTGGGACGGGCACGAGCGGGCATTGGGGCACCGCAGGTCGATGTCCCCCTCCTTCATCGGCCGTAGCGTTGCGCCGCAGGCCGGGCAGTCCGTCGGCATGACGAACTCACGCTCCGATCCGTCGCGGAGCTCGACGACGGCGCCGAGGATCTCCGGGATGACGTCGCCGGCCTTGCGCAGCACGACAGTGTCCCCGATGAGCACGCCCTTGGCGCGCACGACGTCCTGGTTGTGCAGGGTCGCCTGCCGCACGACACTGCCGGCGACGTGCACCGGTTCCATCACGGCATACGGAGTCGCCCGGCCGGTCCGCCCGACCCCGACCAGGATGTCGAGCAGGCGAGTGTGGACCTCCTCGGGCGGGTACTTGTACGCGATCGCCCAGCGCGGGGCGCGGCTCGTCGAACCGAGCTCGTCGTGGACGGCGAGATCGTCGACCTTGATGACGACACCGTCGATCTCGTGCTCCACAGAGTGCCGGTCGGCGCCGTAGGACTCGACGAACTCGACCACCGCGTCGGCATCGGGAAGCACCCGGAAGTAGGGGCTCGTCGGCAACCCCCACGAGGCGAGCAGCGCATAGATCTCGCTCTGGGTCCGAACCGGCGGGTTCTCCCACGCCCCGATGCCGTGGACATACACCGAGAGGGACTCGATACGGGCCTCGCCGGCCTGGAGCTCGAGACCGGACTTCTTCTCGAGGAGCTGACGCAGTCCCCCCGAGGCGGCATTGCGCGGGTTGGCGAACGTCGGGAACCGCCGAGCCGCCCGGTCCCGCTCCGTCTCCTCCTCGAACGTGCCACGACTCCCCCGGCTTGCCCACCGTTCCCGAGCCTCCTCGACGGCGCGCTCGCGCAGTTCCTCCTGCAACGCGTTGAGCCGGGCGAAGGCCGCAACCGGGATGAAGGCCTCACCGCGGATCTCGACGGCATCCGGGTGCCCGGACCCGGACAGCCGCTGCGGGATGTCGGCCATCCGCACGGCGTTGGCGGTGACCAGCTCACCGGTGCGCCCGTCCCCGCGGGTTGCCGCAGAGGTCAGCACCCCCCGCTCATAGCGCAGCGAGATCGCCAGACCGTCGATCTTCAGCTCGGTGAGCCACTCGACCGCTCCCCCGGCTGCGGCCGCCGTCTTGGCCATCCACTCCCGGAGCTCCTCCGGAGAGAAGACGTTGTCGAGGCTGAGCATGCGCTCGAGGTGGTCGATCGTCGGCAGGGCGCTGCTCGCAGACCCCTGCACCTGCTGGGTCGGCGAGTCCTGGCTCTGCAGCTCGGGGTGCTCGCGCTCGAGGCGCTCCAGCTCTCGGACGAGGGAGTCGTACTCGGCATCGGAGAGCAGCGAGGTGTCCTGCTCGTAGTACGCGTGAGAGGCCTTCTCGATGCGCTCCCGCAGCTCCTGGACGCGGGCGTTGGCCTCGACAAGGTCAATCGGGGTTCCGGTCTCACCCGGCTCGTGGGCCTGTGCCTGCGCATGCGTCATGGAGCCATCGTGCCACCCCGGACCGACAGTCCGGACAGCTCCCTTCTCAGCCGTCGGCGCTCTCCACGAGCGCCGCGACGAGCTCGTTGGACCGCAGGTCACCCACCTCGATTCCTGGGCTGAATCCCATCCGGACGACGACGAGATCGGCGGACGGCACGACATAGACGCGCTGCCCGTCGTGCCCGCTCATCCAGTAGGCGTCGGCCGGCAGCTCGGGGAACCGCAGCGTCCCGTCCACCCGGGTGTTGAGCCACCAGCTCATGCCATAGGCATCGGCATCGGACTTCGGGGCGCTCTCCGGTGTCGTGGACTCCGCCATCCACCCCTCCGGGAGGAGCCGCTCACCGTTCCACACGCCGTCGTCGAGGGCGAGCTGCCCGAGAGCAGCCCAGTCGCGCGGCGTCGCCCAGAGATAGGACGAGCAGACGGGTGTGCCGGTCTCATCGGTCTCCCAGACCGCCGAGGACAGCCCCATCGGCCCGAAGAGAAGTGAGTCGGTGAGCTCCACCCCGCCGCCGGCCTTCTCGAGGAGGACCGAGCAGAGGATGTTCGTGCTGCCGCTCGAGTACTGCTGGTGCTGCCCGATCGGGTCGGAGAGCGGCCGGTCCGCAGCGAAGCCGGCCATGTCACCACTCAGATAGAGCATCTCGGTGATGGGCGTGCCCAGGTCATAGGTCTCGTCCCAGTCGAGGCCGGGCCGCATCCGGAGCAGGTCCTCGATGGTGATGTCCACACGCTCATCGGTCCACTCGGCTCGCAGGCCGGCATCATCGAGCGACACCGTGCCCTCCTGGACCAGACGCCCGGTGATGAAGTTCGCGACACTCTTGGACATCGACCACCCCAGCTGACGGGTGTGCTCGTCGAAGCCGTCGGCATACCGCTCCCCGACGATGGTCCCTGCGCGGACCACGACGATGGCGCGGGTGCCCAGTGCGTCGCCCTCGTCCGCTCCGAGATCGTCCCCGAAGGCACGCGAGATCGCTTCCTGGACAACGGGATCCGGCTCTCCTGTCTGGTCGGAGATCGGGTTGCGCGTGACATCCGCGGCAGGACGCTCCGGCAGCTCCGCAGGCTCCCCGAGGGTGCAGCCGTAGCCCGCCACCGGACTCGCACTCTGTCGGGCGAGCAGTCCGAAGATCGAGGTCGTCGCGGTGCCGTCCTCGTCCATCGACGTGCGCAGGTACGGCACGAGCGGGTTCGGCGGCAGATCAGTGGCCGGGTTGGTCCTGCCGGCGAGCTCATCAAGCGCACACGCGTTGTGCGCGGCGTATCCCGTGCCCGTCAGGAGCAGCGGACGGGCGTACCAGTACGCCCCGACCACGGCAACGACGATGAGACCGAGAAGACCGAGGAGGACGCGCAGCACCCAGCGTCGACGTGTCGCCATGCGGTGAACCTATCGCGAGCGGGCAGGCTCCGTGGCCACCTGTCGGCGGGGAACCCGGTTGACGAGAAGCGCGGCTGTCAGCACGATCACGAACCCGACCAGCTGTGCCCCGCCGAGCCGTTCGCCGAGGACGAGGACGCCGAGGAGGACCGACACCATCGGGATCACATAGGTCACCGTCGAGCTGACGACCGGCCCCGCCGCCCGGACGACGTCGAACTGGAAGGCGTAGGCGATCCCGGTGCCGATGACGCCCAGCGCGACGACCGCGCCGATCGACAACCACATGGGGTATGCGTCGCTCAGCTCTCCCGCAGGCGCCGGCGACCATGGGGCAGAGGGATTCTGCGGACTGAGCAGCCACCACCCGAGCAGAACCGGAACCATCGCGATGCTTCCGCAGAGCAGCATCGCTGTCGGCTGGGCGAGCCCGCCCAGGTCGGCATCGGCGAGGGTGCGTCGGTTGTAGGTCCAGCCGAGCCCGTAGGACGAGGCCGCCAGCACGACGAGCGCGAAGCCGAGCGGGTGCGGGCGTCCGTCGAGGTTCCACGGTTCGGCGATGACGAGCACCCCGACGAAGCCGAGGCCGACAGCGAGGAGCTTGCGCCGCGTCAGGGTCTCGCTCGGCAGGATGGCCAGCGCACACAGGACCGTGGCGATCGGAGTCGTGGCGTTCCCGATGCCCGCCAGGGCCGAGCTCACATAGACCTCTCCGGTGACGAATCCGGTGAAAGGAATGACGGTGAGGAAGATCGAGCAGATGAACAGGTGCAGCCACACGCGCCGACCGGTCGGGAGCCGACCACCGCTGAGCGGCAGGAGGACGAGCAGGGTGGCCGTGGCGAGAAAGATCCGCAGCGCAACGATCTGGACAGGATGGAGGTCGTCCAGACCGACCTTCATCAGGAGGAAGCTCGACCCCCAGATGACGGCCAGTGCGACGAACTTCAGCTGCCAGGGGACTCGTGGTGCTCCCACGTCGGCTCGTCAGTGCGAGCCCGCGAGCTCGGTGAGCTCGGCGGCGAGGTCGACGGCGGCTCGCTGGGTCCGGAGCGCGGCTTCCCGCGACATCCCGGCCAGGCCGCAGGCCGGCGACACGACCAGGTCCCGGACGAGTCGCGGCTCGATGCCGACCCGGTCCGCCTGGTCGAGCAGTCCACGGGCGATATCCCTGACCGGGTGCTCCGTCGTGCCGGGGTCGGTGGCGATGAGCCCCGCATACACCTGCGTCCCTGCCTCGAGGGTCGCGGCGACTGACTCCCAGCGCGCGGGCGAGGCCTCGGTGAGGTCGAGTGCGAGGGCCTGCGCCCCGGACTGTCTCAGAACCGGGATGGGCGCGGTCCGGTCGCAGCAGTGGATGACAGTGCCCGCTGCGCCGGCCGCCCGGGACTGCTCGAGGACCAGCTCGAGTCCCTGGATGACTGCCTGTGCTTCCACTGCACGCAGCCGCCCGTAGCCGGAGGCGGTAGGGATGGTTCCGGCCAGGACTGCGGGGAGGGAGGGTTCGTCGAGCTGGACGATGATGGCGGCACCCGGGATGAGTCGGGCGAGATTCCCTAGCAGAGAACGGATTCCGTCAGCGAGCGACTCGGTCACCTCGCGTGCTGCGCCCAGGTCGACGATCGCCCGCTCTCCGCCAGGCAGTTCGACGGAGGACGCGAGGGTCCACGGTCCGGCGACGGCGATCTTGAGCGGGCCGGTGTAGCCGTCGTAGGCCTCCGTGAGCTCGTCGAGGTCCTGCCGCCAGAGCGATGCGGTCCGCTCCAGGTCCCGGCCGGGCCGGCTCGTGAGCCGCCATCCCGACGGCTGCAGCTCGACCGGCATCTCCGTGAGCAGCCCTGCGCCCCGACCGATGATGTCGGCCCCCGGCCCGCGGGCGG
>JAAYSB010000382.1 GCA_012518475.1 Intrasporangiaceae bacterium
CGTCGACGAGACCCCGAGCAGCCCTACCGCGGACGGTGGGAGCGACAGCACCAGTGAGCCCGCCGACGGCGGCGACACCGGCGACGGAGACGGGGAGGCTGCCGGTGAGGTGACCGTCGGCGACGGCATCACCGCCGAGCCGTGCCCGGACGCCGTCAACGAGGACAACGGGTGCATCTACCTCGGCATCCTCTCCGACCTGACCGAGGGCCCGTTCGCCGCCCTCGCCGTCCCGATCGTCGACGGCCAGCGCGCGTACTGGCAGAAGGTCAACGAGGACGGTGGCATCGCCGGCTACGACGTCGACATCGACACCTACACCCGCGACACGAAGTACCAGGCCGCGGAGCACGCGCAGGCCTACCAGCAGATCGAGCCGAACATCCTGGCGCTCGCCCAGACGTTGGGTACGGTCAACACCGAGGCGATCCTGCCCGACATGGACGCTGCGGACATCATCGGCGTCCCCGCGTCGTGGTGGTCCGGCTACTCCTTCGAGGAGAACGACTTCGGCCTGATCCTCGAGAACGGGTACTCCTACTGCTCCGAGGCGATCACGGGTCTGGACTGGTTCACCGAGAACCACGCCAAGCCCGAGTCCATCGCGGCTGTCGGCTACCCGGGTGACTACGGTGGCGACTCCGCCGCCGGTGTCCAGAAGTGGGCGGACGCCAACGGGGTCTCCGACGTCGCCGTGATCCCGACCGGCCCGAACCAGGTCACCGGCAACCAGGACGCCGTCGTCTCCGCCGTTGCCGCAGCCAACCCGGACGTCGTCTTCCTCGCGGTCGGCCCGGCCGAGAACGCCGAGATCGTCGGCAAGCTCGCGGCCGGAGGTTACCAGGGTCGCTTCATGGGCTCGCTCCCGACGTGGAACCCGGCACTCCTCCAGAGTGCTGCTGCTCCCGCGCTCACGGCGATGTACAACCACATCTCCCCCGGCGAGCAGTGGGCCGGTGAGAGCGAGGGCATCAAGGCGATGAAGGAGTCGCTCAACAACGAGCCCCCGGTCAACGCCGGCTACATCATCGGCTGGCTGATGTCCTACCCGATGCACGCCGTGCTGGACCAGGCCGTCGAGAACGGTGACCTCACCCGCGCCGGTGTCCGCGCCGCCGTCAAGGAGACGGACGTCGACTACCAGGGCATGTCGACGAACCAGACCTACAACGGCGACGGCAAGGACATCGCCGTGCACACGATCATCGTGAACACCCCGGACGAGTCCGACCCGCTCGGCACCGTCCCCGAGGGCAGCTTCTACACCGGCCCCACCTGGGACCAGGTCGACTTCAGCGCTGCCTGCGTCGCCTCCTCCTGACGGGTCGCTGCACGTCGGTGCAGCCGGCTCCGCAGAAGCACGCGCCGGCCGTCCCCGTGAGGGGGCGGCCGGCGCCGTTGTCGGGGGCGCCTCCCGTCAGACTCGGTACTCCCCCGCGACAGCGCCGCGTCTCAGCCGCTCGGATCAGCCGCGTCGGCTGCGGGCCAGCCACCAGAGGCCGAGCGCCGGCAGCACGAGGGGCACGTACCCGTAGCCGCTGCCGAAGTGTCCCCACACGGTCTTCTCCGGGAACAGCTCGGGGACGATGTAGGAGATCAGGCCCACGACGAGGACCCCGGCCATCTCGATCGAGATCGTCATCCAGGCGAGACGACGGTGATTGCGGGCCAGCGCATACGTCGCGGCGATGTAGATGACTGCGGCGGTGGCCGACAGGACGTAGGCCACCGGCGCACGATCGAAGTACTCGACGATCTGCAGGATCGAGCGTCCGGTCGCGGCCAGGGCGAGGACGCCATAGATGACGACGATGATCAGTCCGGGGCCGGACCCGAGCCCATGACTGCTCCGGGCGGGTGTCGTCACGGTGGTGGGCTCAGCCATGGATGTTCCAGATCTGTTGCAGGCGGATGGTCATGACGAGGACCGCGAAGGCACCGACAGCCACCGATCCCATTGCCCACCGGGACTTGTCCTTGATCGCGAGGAAGGTGGTGAGGAGCGGAATCGCGGGCAGGGTCACGAGGTAGGAGACGAACGTCGCGAGCTGGCTGCCGTCCTCGATCGCGGACATCCGCATCAGGCCGACGACGACCTGGGCTGCGGTTCCGAGGAAGACGACAGCGGCGATGCCGAGGACGAGGTCGTTGATGAGCCGATCGCGGAAGGCATGGATGCCGGCGAGGACCATGAGGAGGACGCTGGCCGCGCAGACGGCGACCGTGAGGGCGAAGATCATGCTGTGCCGCGCTCCTCGAGGATGTCACGGACGGTGCTCACAATGAGGTCGATGTCCTCCTCCGTCGCAACGATCGGCGGCGCGAGTCGGATCGTCGCACCGTGGGTGTCCTTGGCGAGCAGGCCTCGCTGGAGCAGCGCCTCCGACATCTCCCGCCCGGTCATCAACGACGGGTCGATGTCCAACCCGGCCCACAGTCCCCGGACCCGGATCTCGGCCAGCCCGCGCCCGACGAGGTCGGTCAGGCCGGCCTCGAGGCGCGCACCGAGGCGGGCTGCCC
>JAAYSB010000383.1 GCA_012518475.1 Intrasporangiaceae bacterium
GAGATCACGCGCCCGCCAGACCTCCCCCATGGCGCCGACCCCGACCCGCTCGTCGAGCCGGTACCGGCCGGCGAGGAGCTCACCCCCGGCTTCGGTCACGAGACAGTCGGCTCCGCACCGGTCTCGCTCGTCATCTGCTTGCCCGCCGAGTGCCAGGCGAGCATGCCGCCCTCGGCGTTGACGACGTCGTATCCCTGGGCGATGAGCCACTGGACGGCCCGGCCGGAACGGTTGCCGCTGCGACACATGATCGGCAGGGTCCCGTCGACGTCGGGCAGCTCGCCGACCCGCGCAGGCAGATCGCCGAGTGGGATGTGGACGGCGTTGGGGGCGTGTCCGAGGTCCCACTCGTCCTGCTCGCGGACGTCGACCATGACGGCGTCGTCGGGGAACTGGACGGCGGGGGCCCCGGGAGGCTCAGGCTGCATGGTGGTCATGAGTCAATGAGAGCACAGATCATCACTTGAGGAACTTCGAAGTCCTCCTGTCGGCGAGCGGCTTGCCGCCGGTCTGACAGGTGGCGCAGTACTGCAGGGATGAGTCGGCGAAGGACACCTCTCTGACCTGGTCACCGCACTCGGGACACACCTCGCCGGTCCGACCGTGGACGCGCATCCCCGCCCGCTTGGCGTCCTTGAGCTCGGCCGCCGGTTTCCCACTCGCGGCCTGCACGGCGGCCGCGAGGGTTCCCTGGATCGCCGCATACAGTCTCGTCAGGTCGTCGTCGGAGAGCTTCGCGGCGATCGCGAAGGGGGAGAGCCTCGCGACGTGGAGGATCTCGTCGCTGTAGGCGTTGCCGATCCCCGCGATGATGCCCTGGTCCCGCAGCACCCCCTTGATCTGGGCCTTGCGCTCTCGGAGGATCCCCGCGAGGACGTCCTCCGTGAACTCCGGGGCGAGCGGGTCGGGGCCGAGACTCGCGATGCCGGGAACCTCCTGCGGACTGCCCGTGATGTATGCAGCGAGCCGCTTCTTCGTCCCAGCCTCAGTCAGATCGAACCCGGCTCCGTCGGAGAGGCGGACCCGCAGGGCGATCGGCGACTTCCCCGGCCGGAGCCGGGACTCGGGAACCGCGTCGTACCAGCGCAGCCAGCCGGCGCGCGCCAGGTGGAAGATCAGGTGTGTTCCGCCGCAGTCGAGATCGATGAACTTCCCGTGGCGGGAGACGGATTCGATCGGGGCGCCGACAAGGGCCGCCGGGGGCGGCGCATACGTCTTGAGCACCGTGATCGAGCCGAGCTCGACCCCGGTGATCGCCTCGCCGACCGCCCGCTCGGCGAGGAAGTCGACGAGAGCCTGGACCTCGGGTAGCTCGGGCATGGCTCCATCATGGCCGAGCGCGGCCGCCAGGGTAAGAGCGCCAGGGTGAGAGTCAGCGGTCGGTACTCGAGGAGGCCATCGTGTCGAGCAGCTCGCGCTGGGCCTCCTCGTTGGTGTGCACCGTCTGCCGCAGCGGTACGTGCCGGATGAGGGCCGTCGCGATGAGGACGAGCGCGAGGATGGGCAGGCCGATGAGGAAGGCGTCGTGCAGCTGGTCGGCCAGGCCGGAGCGCAGTGCGTCGGCCATGACGGGAGGCACGCGCGAGGTCGCCCCCGGGTCGAGGAGGACCCCGACATCGAGATCGTCGGCCTGCGCGGCCGCCTCCTCACGCAGTGACGGGGGAAGGTGGCGCCCCACGGCTGCGGCCAGCCCGCTCGTCATGATCGAGCCGTACACCGCGATGCCGACCGTGGAGCCGATGTTCCGGCTGAACTGCGTGGTGGCGGTGGCGACCCCCATGTCCTGCGGGGAGACGATGTTCTGCACGACGAGGGTGTACTGCTGCATCGCCATGCCGAGGCCGACACCGAGGACGGTCATCGCACCGAACAGCTCCCACGGTGAGTCACCGACCGCGAGGCGGGTGAGCAGCCACACCCCGACGATCATGAGCACCACACCGGTGAGCATGAACACCTTGTATCGGCCGGTGCGGGTGATGAGCAGGCCGGTGACGATGCCCATGACGATCATGCCGAGCATCATCGGCACGAGGATCATTCCGGACTCGGTCGCATTGACTCCCATGACGCCCTGGGCATAGACCGGGATGTAGATGAGCGATCCGAACATGACCATGGCGACGCCGAGGGCAGCGACGTTGGACCAGCTGAAGACCCCCGAGCGGAACAGTCGCAGCGGCAGCATGGGCTCGGGGGCGCGCAGCTCGATGAGGATGAATCCGACGAGGAAGACTGCGCCGACCGCATAGAGGCCGAGGATGAGGGTCGAGGTCCACGGATAGGTGGTCCCGCCCCAGCTCGTCGCGAGCAGGATGGCCACGAGGGCGATCGTCAGGGTGATCATGCCGGCGACGTCGACCTTGGCATCGCGCCGCTGGAAGGGCAGGTGCATGAACCGGCCGATGAAGAACGCAGCGATGAGACCGACCGGCAGGGCGGCGAAGAACAGCCAGCGCCAGCCGAGCTGGTCCGTGATGAGACCACCGACGATGGGTCCGGCGATCGACGTCACGCCGAAGACCGCGCCCATGAACCCCTGGTACTTGCCCCTCGCCCGTGGCGGGATGATGTCGCCGATGATCGTCTGCGAGAGCGGCATGAGCGTTCCCATGCCGGCACCCTGGATGGCACGTCCGGCGACGAGGACCCAGAAGTTCCCGGCCAGCCCGGAGACCACCGAGCCGAGGAGGAAGACGATGAGGCCACCGAGATAGAAGCTCTTGCGGCCGTAGAGGTCGGACAGCTTGCCGACGACCGGCACGACGACAGCGGAGGTGAGGAAGGCCGCGGTCGCGACCCACGAGTAGTGCGCCATCCCGCCGAGGTCGGCGACGATCTGCGGCATGGCCGGACCCACGATGGTCTGGCTGATCGAGGCGACGAACATCCCGATGAGCAGGCCGATGAAGATCCGACGGTGCTCGGGACTCATCTGGTAGACGACTCTTGGCTCCTCGGCCGTGGCCGGGACCTCCCGCGCGCTCACGACTGCGCCTCGAGGGTGTCGGTGAGCCGGCCGAGGAGGCGGGCCAGCTCGGCCCGGTCGACGGCGTCCCACCCGGCGAGTGCGTCGGTGACGGACCTGACGCGCCGGGCGCGCTCGGTGCGCACCGCCTCGTGGCCGGCCTCAGTGAGCGCGAGGGTGTAGGCCCGCCCGTCGCTCGGGTCCACGCTGCGCTCAACGAGCCCGCGCTCGAGGAGGGAGGCGATCCGGCGACTCATCGTCGACTGGTCGAGCCCCTCCGCGGCGGCGAGATCCCGGGACCGGGTGCAGTCACGGGCGGCGAGGCGGGCGAGGACGAGATAGTCCGGGCGCGAGATCGCGCCCTCCCCACGGTTGATGTGGCGGCCCATCGCCACGAAGGCACGGCTGAGCTCCTCAGATAGTTGCATGATGCATGCATCATTGCGGGGTGGAAGACCCGTCGTCAAATCCGGGTGCTCCGCCGAGGTGGAGTTCGGTCAGAAGTCGTCGCTCGACGGCGCAGGCGACTCGGTGAACCAGCTCAGCTCCCGGTGCCGGTCAAGGGGATCGACGTCCTCGTCGAGCGCGCTCCGCACAAGGCGAGCGAGCGCATACCCGTCCTCGGCCTCGAGCATCGGCGCCTGGGCGAGACCGCGGGTCCGCCGACCCGGCGAGAGGGGCAGCGGCGGCAGGCCGTGGGAGATGACCTGCTCCTTGAGGGTGAGCTGGCGCAGCGCGATGGCCCGGACGAGCTCGGGATGGGACTCGGCGAACTCGCGATAGAGGACCGGGTCCTTCTGCCCGGTGTCACCGACGAGGATCCAGCGCACGTGCGGCAGCTCCCGCGCGATCCGGCGGAGCTGGGCGCGCTTGTGCTCGGGGCCGGAGCGGAACCAACCGCTGTTCGTCGGGCCCCAGTCGGTGAGCAGGAGGGGCCCCTCGGGGAAACCGTGGCGCCGGATGAACCGGGTGAGGTGAGGTGCGGTGTTCCACGCCCCCGTTGAGACATAGATGACCGGCACCTCGGCACCCTCGGACTCGTGGTCGGCGATGAAGTCGCGATACATGGTCGCCATGCCGGCCACGGGAGTGCGCTCGGCCTCGGAGCGGACGAAGGTGTTCCAGAACGCCACGGCGGGGCGGGGCAGGTTCGTCGTGAGGATCGTGTCGTCGATGTCGCTGATGATCCCGAACCGTTGCGTCGAGGAGATGACGTGCACTGCGGCTCGGGTCGTCCGGGCCTGTGGGGAGGACAGCTCGACCTGGTGCCAGCCGGCGGGGAGGCCGTGGCCGCGGATCCTGTGGTCGACCAGGCCGGCGCGGTCGGTGCGCACGGTGACCTCCCGCTCGCCGAAGCGGATCGTCACCTCGGTCTCGAACGCCGGGGCGGTGATGAAGGCGCGCCAGCCACGGGCCTCGTCGTCGGCGTGCTCGAGCTCCTCAGCGGTCGCCTGGACGTCAGCGGCTGCGGTCTCCTCCGGAGTCCGGGTGAACACCACCCTCGCGAGCACACGGACGAACCCCGCCGAGCCGTAGCCGGTATAGGCGATGATCTTGTGCTGCCAGCCGCGTTCGGTGAGGTGCTCGGCCACCCGGGCCTTGATCGCGTCCTCGATGCGGGCAGCGTGGTGCGGGCGGCTCATGCCCCGAGCCTAGGGTGTCCCGCGCACTCTCGGCCTGGCAGGATCGGCCCATGACGACAACGGAGGAGCTGCGCCCGGACATCGCCCGGGCCTGGGAGACCCTGTCCGACCGCACCTTCCTCAAGCGCAGCGTCGCCACGCTCCACGAGCACCTCCAGGAGGGTGAGACGGTCACTCAGCTCGCGTCGGCGTCCCACGGCGCGGACGGCGGGACCGGACTGCTCGTCCTGACCGGTCGTCGGCTGCTCTTCCACCGCCGCAGCCGTTCGAGTGCACAGTTCTTCGAGGTGCCGTGGACGTCCGGCAGCTCGGTCGCCTGGACATCGGGGTGGGTCGTCGGGTCGGTGACGGTCACGAGCGGGGGAACCCAGTGGACGTTCACTGCGATGCACAAGACCGACGGCGAACGGTTCGCGACCACCTTGCGCACGCATACCTTCTCCGAGCCGGAGGCCGTCGCTCCGCCCTGGTATGCGGCGGCTCCGCCCGTGGAACACGAACCGGAGCCGGCGACGGGAGCCGCTGATGACGACGTCATCGGCCGGCTGGAGCGACTCGGCGCCCTCTATGAGCGCGGGATCCTCGACGAGGCCGAGTTCGCGACCGCCAAGGCCGATCTGCTGCGCCGGCTCAGCGGCGGGACGACGCCGAGCTGAGGTCGACGGCACCCGAGACGATCTGCTCGGCGAGGGTACGGACCTTGATGTTCCGGTCCTGGCTCGACTTGCGGAGGATCTCGAAGGCCCGGTCCTCGGTCACGCCGCGCAGCGCCATGATGATGCCCTTGGCCTGCTCGATCGCCGCCCGGCTCTCCATGGCAGTCTCGAGCTGCTCGGCGAGCCCCCGGGCGTCGATGATCTCCAGGGCCGCGGCGACGGTGTCCGCGCAGACCTGGGCGGCGGCCCCGGCGACGGCGACGTCGACCTCGTCGAAGTCATCGGGGGACGCCGCATACAGACCCATGTTGCCGATGAGGGTGTCCTCGACCACGAGCGGCACGCTGAGCACTGTTCCGAATCCCTGGCGGTCCATGAAGTCGGCGAATCCCGGCCAGCTCCCGCGGACCCGGTCGACCGCCGCGAGCTTGACCGGGCGGCGGAGGTTGGCGATGCACTCGTCGTCGTTCGGGTCGAGATAGGCGACCTCGTCGGACTCGCGCCTGGTCGTGAAGCCGACTGGGCGCATACCTCCGTTGAGAACGAGATAGAGCGCCACCCCCTGGCAGGCCGGGAAGTGGTTCAGCGCGACCGCGCAGACATCCTGGACATAGCTGTCGAGCTCCTCCGACGTGCGCACGACCCCGCTGATCTTCTCCATGAGGTCGATGCCGATTCGGCGGTGAGCCATGGCGCCCCTTCCCAGTCTCGCGAGGAACTCCCCCAGTTCCGTGCGCCGTCGGGAAGCGCACTGACCTGCGACGATACACCCTCGTCGCCGCTGGGAACGGACGCGTCCACCGCGAGATCTATCACTCCGTATCGGCTTATCTAGTGAATATCTAATATTCTTCTATCGAGACCTCGCGAGCTGCACTGCTCGGGTCCGCGCACCGCATCGGAGCAGGCCACGGCCTCGTCACGCGGCGGTCGGAGCCGAACCTCGACGCGGACGAGGTTGGTGGGGGTCGATAATGGGCGAGTGACCGATGCCCCGAGCTTCCACGCGCCCACCGACCGTCCCGGCATGGGCGCGACCCCGTTCGAGGGTGGCGTCGCCTTCCGCGTATGGGCCCCCCATGCGGACGGCGTCTATGTCGTCGGCGACTTCAACGACTGGCACGGACGGGCCCACCCGCTCGGGCACGAGGAGAACGGGTACTGGTCGATCGAGGTCCACGGGGCACGCCCGGGGCAGGAGTACCAGTTCCTCATCGCCCGCGAGGGGGTCGACGACGACCTGCGCCGCATCGACCCCTATGCACGTCAGGTGACGAACTCGGTCGGCAACGCGGTCATCTACGACCACGACGCCTTCGACTGGCAGGGCGACAGCTTCCGCACGCCCGGCTGGGACGACATCGTCGTCTATGAGCTGCACGTCGGCACCTTCGCCGCCGAGGGGCACGAGCGCGGCACGTTCGCCCGGGCGACCGAGCGACTCGGATACCTCCGCGAGCTCGGCGTCTCGGCGGTGCACATCATGCCGGTCTTCGAGTTCGCCGGGGATCAGTCCTGGGGCTACAACCCCGCGCACATCTTCGCCATCGAGTCGACCTACGGCGGGCCCGACGGGCTGAAGACCTTCGTTCGGGAGGCACACAAGAACGGCATCGCCGTCATCCTCGACGTCGTCCTCAACCACCTCGGCCCCTCCGACCTCCCGACGTGGCAGTTCGACGGCTGGACGGAGAACGACAAGGGCGGGATCTACTTCTTCAACGACCACCGGTCCTCGACCCCGTGGGGCGACACCCGACCCGACTACGGCCGACCCGAGGTGCGGGCGTTCCTGCGCGACTCGGTCATGCAGCTGCTCGACCACTACCGGGTCGACGGCCTGCGCTTCGACGCCGTCAACTACATCCGCTCGATGGACGGGATCTCGCCCTCCGAGGAGAACCAGATCCCCGAGGGCTGGGCCTTCCTCCAGTGGCTCAACGACGAGATCCAGTCCGCGCACCCCGGCACCTTCACCATCGCCGAGGACCTCCAGCGCCTCGCCGCCATCGTCGGACCGACCGACAAGGGCGGCGCCGGCTTCGCCGCCCAGTGGGACGCCGACTTCGTCCACACCGTCCGGGCCGGGGTCATCGCCATGGAGGACGGCGATCGTGACGTTGCGGCCATGGCCGGAGCCGTCCGGGGCGCCCAGGACGTGCCGTGGACCTCACGGGTGCTCTATACCGAGAGCCACGACGAGATCGCCAACGGCAAGGCCCGCGTTCCCGAGTCGATCCACCCCGGGGACGCCGCCTCCTGGTGGGCCAAGAAGCGCACCATGCTCGGGGCCGCGCTCGTGCTCACCGGACCCGGGGTCCCGATGATCTTCCAGGGCCAGGAGATGCTCGAGGACGCCTACTTCCGCGACGACGCGTGGCTCGACTGGTCCAAGGCCGACCACCACGAGGGCATCGTCGAGCTGCACCGCCACCTCATCGGCCTTCGCCGCAATCTCGGCGGCCGCACCGGCGGTCTGCGCGGCCCGGGTGTCGCATTCATCCGCGTCGACGAGGAGCGCAAGGTCGTCGTCATGCACCGCTTCGCCGAGGGCGGCCCCGGCGACGACGTCGTCATCGCCCTCAACTTCACCGCCACCCCGGTCGAGGACTATCCAGTCGGCCTCCCCGCGCCGGGACTCTGGGGTGTCCAGCTCAACTCCGACGCCCGGCTGTATGCCGAGGACTTCGGCTCGCACGAGGTCTGGGACGTCACGGCCGACGGACCCCCGATGGACGGCTGCGAGCAGTCCGGCACCCTCTCCCTCGGTGCCTACTCGTTCGTCATCTTCTCCCGCGAGCAGTAACCCGCTCCGCCCACGCTCACCAGGGATGGGGGCGGTAGTCCTTGAGGAACACACCGTAGACATCCTCGCCCGCCTCACCGCGGACGATCGGGTCGTAGACCCGAGCTGCTCCGTCGACGAGGTCGAGCGGCGCGTGCCAGCCCTCGGCCGCGATCCGTAGCTTCTCCTCGTGCGGTCGCTCGTCGGTGATCCAGCCGGTGTCGACGGTGGTCATGAGGATCCGGTCGGTCTGGAACATCTCCCCCGCTGACGTGCGCGTCAGCATGTTCAGCGCCGCCTTGGCCATATTGGTATGCGGGTGCCCGGGACCCTTGTAGCGGCGGCTGAACTGGCCCTCCATCGCCGAGACGTTGACGACGTAGGCGCGCCGGGCGCCGGCGCGCACCGCCGCTGCCATCGCCGGCCGGAGCCGGGACACGAGGATGAACGGTGCGACCGAGTTGCACAGCTGCACCTCGAGCAGCTCCATCGGGTCGACCTCCTCGACCGTGTGCGTCCACGAGTTCGTCCGCTGGGTGTCCGGCAGCAGTCCCCCGGCGTCGATCGCCGTTCCGGCCAGGTGGCGCTCCAGCGAAGCACCCCCGGCGGACAGCGCCAGTCTCGTCATCTCGGCCGCGACCGAGACCGCCGAGCCGTCCTCGTGGTGGGCGACCGGGTGCTCGGACAGAGAGCCGACCAGAGCCGCCGGGTGCGCCTCGGAGATCCGGTCGAAGGTGACGATCTCCGGCATCCCTCCTCCGGCATCCGCGGGCTGCTTCTCCCCCTCGACGAGGTGCGCATACGCCCCCGGAGAGCGACGGACCGTCTGTGCTGCGTTGTTGATGAGTATGTCGAGCGGGCCGCGCGCCGCGACCTCGTCCGCGAGTGCGACCACCTGCGTCGGGTCGCGCAGGTCGATGCCGACGATGGTGAGCCGGGACAGCCAGTCAGCACCGCCCTGCTCGGTCTCGGCGAGCTCGGCGAACCGGCGTGCGGCATCGCGGGGGAACCGGGTCGTGATCGTCAGAGCAGCGCCGTCGCGGAGGAGACGAAGCGCGATGTACATCCCGATCTTGGCCCGCCCACCGGTGAGCAGGGCGCGCTTCCCGCTGAGGTCGGTGCGCTCGTCCCGCTTCGAGTGGGAGAACACCGCGCAGTCCGGGCAGAGCCAGTGATAGAAGGCATCGACCCGGGTGAACTTCTCGTGGCAGATGTAGCAGCCGCGCGGGATCTTCAGGTCGCCGGCACTGTCGCCGATGACGTTGGAGACCAAGGGGATTCCCTTGGTCTCGTCGTCGATGCGCATCGGGGACCCTGTGGCCGTCGACTCGAGGATGACCTGGTCGTGCGCGACGAGCGGCGCCCGTTCCGCAGCCCGGGCCGCGTTGCGCCGGGTGGAGCGGACCTTCTTCGTCATCCGCCCGGCGGCACGCTTGAGTGCCTGGATATCGGCATGCCCCTCGGGCAGATGGTGTGCCGAGTCCAGGACCCGCAGGGCCGTGGTCAGGTCACTCGGCTCGATCCCCTCCTGTCGGGGCAGGCTCAGGGCGGCCGGCGCATACGCCGGGTCGTCGGTGACGTCCCGGGCCTCGACCCCGGCCTCCTTCCGGAATCTCGCACGTGCGAGATTCCGGAAGTGGGCGAGGACGGGACGGTCGGGGTGGCTCGTGACGACGTCGACGACGACGGTGTCCTCACCCTCCTCATCGAGGACCCGCCGCTCGAGGGTGACGACACTCGCCGGCAGACCGCGCAGCCGCACCCACTCCTCCCCGGACAGCTCCGACTCGGGACCGCCGCCGTGACTGAGGGTGCGGGTCACCCCACCGCCCGGACCGACGATCTCCCGCAGCCGCAGACGCATACCGTCGAGATGGTGATCGGTCACCGACTCGACAGGAAGACCTGCCACCTGCTCCGGGAGCGACCCCAGCAGGTACACCCGCACCGTCACGCCGTCCCCAGCGCACGGGCCGGGTTGTCCGACGCTGCCCGCAGCACCGCGGCCTCCGGGATCCCCGCGACCTCGACCGCCCAGCGCACACAGTCGGCCAGGGTGGAGGTGCCCCCGGCGATCGACCCGAGGTTTCCGTCAGGCGTGCGGATTCGCGCGGTCCCGTCGTGCACCTGCACGTCCAGCGAGCCGAGGCGGTATGCGCCGTCGCCCAGCCCGGTCGCCGCCATCGCGTCCGAGACCAGGACGATGTGGTCGGGGTCGACCGAGTCGAACGCCATCCGCACCACCTCAGGTGAGACGTGCACCCCGTCCGCGATGATCTCGACGAAGGCCTCTCCCCGGGCCCCGGCGGAGACGGCTGCGGCCGCAGGACCACCCGATCGGTGGTGGAAGGCCGGCATCCCGTTGAACACGTGCGTGATGATCGGGGGGCGGCCGCACACCTCGTGGACGAGGACGATCGCCGCCCGGGTCTCGTCCGCGGTAGCGGCGGTGTGGCCGATCGCCGGCACGATGTCGTGCTCGGCAAGGGTCCGGATGAGAGTCGTGCTCCCGGGCAGCTCCGGCGCGAACGTGACGTGCTTGATGGCCCCGGGGGCGGCAGCGTCCGCGAGCACCGTCACGAGCTCATCGATGAGCGAGGGGTCCGGGTCGCGCAGCACCGCGGGATCGTGGGCACCACGGCACGACTGCGCGAGAAAAGGTCCTTCGAGATGGATCCCGCCGATCGTCCCGTCGACGACGAGCGGCGCCAGGGCCGCCACCTCGGCGACCATCCGCTCGCGGGTGCCGGACACCAGACTCGCCGCACCGATCTCGATGCCCTGCTCCGCGTGGAAGCCGGCCGCCCGGCGGGACTCCTCGGTCGCCGCGCCGAACCCGACACCCACGGCTCCGTGGACGTGCATGTCGAGAAGGTGCGGACGCATACGTGCAGCGTAGTTCGGTCACGACGCGAGATCGTTCGGGTCGCGCGGGGCCAAACCCCTCCACAAGTCGCCCCAGTCGTGGCATATTGCCCAGTACGACTCGGGGGTCCCGAGCCGCCGTCCTTCAGAGCTGAGGTCTTCATGCGTGCTGCACGACTCACCCTTCCGCTCGCCCTCGCGGCGACCCTCACCCTCGCGGCCTGCGGCGGCAGCGACGACCCGGCCCAGACCGGTGACACCGGGACCGGGGACGGCCAGACCACAGAGGAAGGCACGGGCGGGGACGACACCGCCTCCGGCGAGGGGGTATGCGCGCAGGGCGACCTCACCGACCTGCTCGCCCAGATCTGTGACGAGGGAGTGATCACGGTCTCGACCGACCCGGCGTATCCACCGCAGTCCTCGCTCAACGACCAGACCGGCGAGTACGAGGGGTTCGACATCGACGTCGCCACCGAGATCGCCAAGCGCCTGGGCGTCGATGTCGCGTGGGAGGCCCCCTCCTGGGACGTCATCACCGCGGGCAGCTGGAACGGCCGTTGGGACACCACCGTCGGCTCCATGACCCCGACGAACGATCGGCAGGAAGTCCTCTTCTTCACCCAGCCCTACAACTACACCCCGGCAGTTGCCGTCGTGCGGGCGGACGACACGTCGATCTCCGACCTGGCCAACGACCTGGACGGCAAGCGGATCGGGGTGTGCAGCGGATGCACCTACGACAACTTCCTCACCAAGAGCCTCGACATCGAGGGCTACGAGTTCGACTTCGTCATCGACGATGCCGAGGTCGCCGGCTACGACACGGACACCACCGCGCTCCAGGACCTGGCCAACGGCCGGGTCGACGCCGCCATCACCTCGGTGACGACCGCCCAGGGCTACATCGACGCGGGCAACCCGGTGAAGATCGTCGGCGACCCGGTGTTCTACGAGCCGCTGTCGGTGGGCTTCGACCGCAGCTCGGACCCCTCCTCGGAGAGCCTCTACGAGGCGGTCGACACGATCGTCGGTGAGATGCACGCCGACGGGACGCTCACGGAGTTCTCGGAGAAGTGGTACGGCCTCGACCTGACCAAGCAGCAGTGACGGTCCTCGCCCGGGCGGCCCGACGATGACTGAGTATCGAGAGCATCCGCCCGGGATGCTGGAGCGGGCTGAGCTGGCGAGCGCGCGCATACCGTTCCGCTACAAGGTCGCCGCTGTCTGGGTGGCGATCTTCCTCGTCCTCGGCTTCTTCGGCAATGCTGCCGGGTTCGACATGGCGTGGATCCGCGACAAGATCGGGTTCATCGCCGCCGGGGTGCAGTACACCCTCCTCATCGCGCTCGGTGGAATCGTCCTCGCCGTCGTCCTCGCGACGCTCGGCGCGCTGGCCCGGATCGGCCGTAACCCCGTCAGCTACGGCATCGTCGGGTTCTATGTCTCGTTCTTCCGCGGGACACCGCTCATCGTCCAGATGTTCCTCATCTATCTGGCGCTGCCCCAGGTCGGGCGGAATCTCGCTGCCGAGTACACCTGGCTGCCCGAAGGCTTCCGGGACCTGTTCATCCTCGAGGTCGCGGTGGCAGGCACGCTCGCGCTCGGGCTGAACTACGGCGCGTACATGACCGAGATCTTCCGGGCCGGCGTGCAGTCGGTCGCCGGTGGTCAGGGCGAGGCGGCCGACGCCCTCGGCATGACCTATGCGCAGAAGATGCGCAAGGTCGTTCTCCCCCAGGCGTTCCGGGTGATCATTCCGCCGACGGGCAACGAGTTCATCGCGATGCTCAAAGACACCGCGCTCATCTCGTTCCTCGGCACGACGCTCGCCAGCGCCGAGATCTTCCGGCGTGCCCAGCTCGTGGGCAAGGCCGACTTCAAGAACCTCGAGGCCTACATCACCGCCGCGCTGCTGTACTGGCTGCTGACCATCGTCTTCAGCTATTTCCAGAGCAAGCTCGAGGCGCGGATCGGGCGCGGCTACGACCGCACCGCCATCGCCAAGGTGGCCGACCCGCACAGTCAGACGAGCGTGGCCGCCGTCAAGGGTGCCGTTGCTCCGGACGCCGCACGACGGGCGCGCCGCGAGGGGAAGGGGTTGCGGCAGTGACCGACTCACGCGACGTTGTCGTCCGCATCGACGGCCTGCACAAGTCCTTCGGGCCCCTCGAGGTCGTGCGCGGCGTCGACATGGAGGTCCGGCGCGGCGAGGTCGTCGTCATCTTCGGCCGCTCGGGCAGCGGCAAGTCCACCGTGCTGCGCTGCGTGAACTTCATCGAGGACCCGACGCAGGGGACGATCGAGGTTGCCGGCATCCGGCTCGGCGGCGGGCACCGCACCCGGCGCAAGAAGGCCGCGATCCGGCAACTGCGCCTGCACGTCGGCATGGTCTTCCAGCAGTTCAACCTGTTCCCGAACATGACCGTCCTCGACAACGTCATGGTCGCACCCCGGCTCGCCAAGCGCGGCAGTGACGACGAGATCCGCGCCCACGCGCTCGAGCTGCTCGACCAGGTCGGTCTCAACGACAAGGCCGGCGAGCACCCGATCCGGCTCTCCGGCGGTCAGCAGCAGCGGGTCGCCATCGCCCGGGCCCTGGCGATGAAGCCCGACGTCATGCTCTTCGACGAGCCCACGTCCTCGCTCGACCCCGAGCTCACCGGGGAGGTGCTCGCCGTCATGAAGGCGCTCTCCACCGAGATGGGGATGACGATGATGGTCGTCACCCACGAGATGGGCTTCGCCCGCGAGGTCGCCGACCGGATGGCGTTCTTCCACGAGGGCCGGATCCTCGAGGAGGGCCCACCGTCCGACCTCGTCGCCAACCCTCAGAACCCCGAGACGAAGTCCTTCCTCGACGCGGTCCTCTGACGCCGCCAGGCGCGTCGAGCTCGTCTGCGCGACTGAACAGGTCTGTGCGCAGGATGAGGCGTTAGTGCACCTGATCCTGCGGGAAGACCTGTGCGCTCAGGTGATGGACCGGCCGTGATAGGCGCGGGACATCGTCGTCACGAGCTGGGCGACAGCGTCCTCGTTCGGTGCGAACGGTCCCGGAGCGAAGTGCGGGCTCGCGAGGCCGCGCTGCACGGACTCGCACGCACCCCAGTCCTCCTTGTTCGTGATGTCCCAGAACTCCATCGCCCGCTCCGCGCTCGGGGCCGAGCCATCCTCGGGCGGCAGCACGAACCACGAGCACTCGACCCAGGTCGTGCCCGGGGTGAGCGGGACGATGCGATGGGTCATCACGTAGTCCGGGTGCGCGGAGATGAGCAGGTTCGGAAGGAGGTGGAGGTACTCGACACGGGTGGGGTCCACCCCGGGGATCGGCGTCGCCGCGAGCTCACCCGTGAGCGTCATGGTCTGCATGCCCTCGCGCAGGTTCATCGCGCCGCCGATCCACGCGCCGGGCAGGTCGTAGTTGTCGCCTGAGTCGGGCGGGCTGACCTGGCACAGCTCAGGGTGGATGAGCGGGCAGTGATAGCACTCGTGGTAGTTCTCCGCGATGACCTTCCAGTTCGCCGCGATGTCATAGCTGTGCCGTCCGGCCAGCACCAGCTCGCCGGTCCGGTAGGGCTCGACCAGCCTGGCGAGATCACCCAGGTGCGTCCGGAAGTCCGGCACCTCGGGGCTGCCGAGCGGGTGCAGCGCGTGGGCGAACACCCAGCCGCCCCAGAGCTCGACGGGCAGCTCGATGAGACCGAACTGCTCGCTGTCGAAGCCCTCCAGATCCCGGAAGCCGGGGGCCGCCCGCAGCGACCCGTCGAGGTTGAAGGTCCAGGCGTGATACGGGCAGAGAATCGTGGCGCGCGTGGAGGACTGGTCGTTCGGGAGCAGCTCGTGCCCTCGGTGCCGGCAGGTGTTCGCGAACAACCTCAGGCCGCCGTTGTCGGTCCGGCCGGTATCGCGCGCGAGGAGCACCTGGACGTCACCGACCATGAGCGCCCGGTGGGTCATCGGCTTGCCGTTGCCCGCCGCGAGCACCTCCTCCACGCGACCGAGACATGTCCAGGTCCCGGCGAACAGGTTGCGACGTTCCCACGTCAGCGCCTCGGGAGAGGTGTATGCGGCCGCCGGCAGCATCCGCTCCGGAGCCTGGTCCGGTCGCACCTGGGACCGGATGGAGTCCATGACCGCGTCGACCGCCGCGCTCTGGACGGACGCGCCAGGAGCGGCGGCGTGCGGGGTGGTCTCGGTGAGGGTCATGACACGGCCTCGTTCTTGGTGCTGGCAGTGGGTCGATGGGAGCTGGGGGCGACGTGCAGGCGGGACGGTGACGGCGGCTCCTCATCGGTTCCCTCCAGTGTGCCGGGCTCCAGGGAGAGCTCGTGCTCAGCGAAGCCGGCGACCCAGGACCGGACCTCGTCGCGCCCGATGGCGACATCGTGGGCCACGAGCTGGAGGACGAGCCCGTCGAGAAGCGACATGATGCGCCAGGCGGTGCCGTCGGGGTCGGCGCAGCTGAAGTCGCCGGTCGAGACGCCCTCCTCGATGACCTCGGCCAGGATCTGCTGCCACTCGATGTTGAGCCGCCGTGAGGTCGCGCCGAGATCCGGACGACGGGACGCCTCCGCCCACGCGTCGAGCCAGAGCTGGAAGCTCGAGCCGTGCCCCGGCCGCAGGGCTGTCGCGAGGAAGGCGCGCAGCTGCCGGGCCGGACTGCCCGCGGACCTCATCGCCGCGCGGGTCCCCTCGATCCCTTCCCTCGCGACGGCCTCGAAGACCTCCGAGAGCAGCTCGTCCATCGAGCCGACGTAGTGGTGCACGAGCCCCGGTGAGGTGCCCATCTCGGCCGCGATGTCGCGCACGGTCGTGCGGGCCAGACCCTGCCGGAGGACGACGGCACGCGCGGCATCGCTGATCCGCGCACGTCGCGCCTCGGGGTCCATCCGCGCCATGGGCCAAGTCAACCGCCAGAGCCCCTATTGAGCAAGTGTCCAACAGCAACTAGGCTGCGGGACATGGTGGCGACGACGCCCTTTCACGAGCGGTTGAGCACGCTCAATGACCAGCACCTCTATACCCACTGGCAGGGGCACCTCTCCGCGCTCCGCTACTCCCACGCGCCCAAGCACGAGTACTTCGCCGTGCGCAACAGCGTCGGGATCTTCGACACCTCCCCACTCTTCAAGTACCGGGTGAGCGGTCCGGACGCCGAGCGGTTCCTCAGCCGGGTCCTCGTTCGCAACATCGCCATCCTCGGTCCGGGCCGCGCGGCCTACACCCTCTGGTGTGATGACCGCGGCTACGTCATGGAGGACGGCGTCCTCTTCCGCCACGGCGACGACGACTTCCTCCTCACCTCGGCCCGCCCGGCACTGGCCTGGCTGCGCCGGCACAGCGACGGCCTCAAGCTCGATCTCGTCGACGTGAGCGAGGAGTTCGGCATGCTCGCCGTCCAGGGCCCCCGCTCGCGGACCGTGCTCGGCGCGCTGACCGACGTCGTCAACCAGCTCGGCTACTTCGACCTCGCGACCGACCAGATCGCCGGCGGCGAGGTGACCGTCTCCCGGACGGGGTACACCGGAGACCTCGGCTTCGAGCTGACCGTCCCGCGCGAGAAGTGCCTCGACGTCCTCGACGCGGTCCTGGCCGCCGGCCAGGGTCACGGTCTGCGTCCGTTCGGGGAGATCGCCCTCAACATGCTCCGCATCGAGGCGGGGCTGCCCCTCGTCGACGTCGAGTGGACCGACTCCACCCTCGCCTGGAACGACGAGCAGCGCGTGACCCCGACAGAGCTCGGGATGGGATGGATGCTCAAGGGGGTCCGAGAGGGCACCCGGCGCTTCGTGGGCAGCGGGTCGATCCGCCGCGAGCTCGAGGAGGGCACGAGCCGCTGGGCCACGACCGGGATCGTCCTCGACTGGCAGGACTGGAACCGGCTGCACCGCGACGCCGGCCTCTTCCCCGTCAAGGACGAGGTCCCGCTCTCGTGGGAGTCGTGGCTGCGTGATGACGACGGCGAGCAGATCGGCTACGCGACGAGCTTCATGTACTCGCCCGCCCTCCAGCGGCACATCGGGATCGCCCGCGTGCGACCAGATCTGGCCGAACCGGGCACCACGGTGCACATGGAGACGACGATCCTCCACGCCACCGAGACGGTGCGCGCGCAGACCGCACCGTTGCCCTTCTTCAACCCGGAGCGAAAGGCGGCCAAGCCGTGAACGACACCCAGGTGAACGGCGGTCGAGGCGGCGACTGGGACGCCATCGTCGTCGGCGGCGGCCACAACGGCCTGACTGCTGCCGGATACCTTGCCAAGTCCGGTATGCGCACGCTCGTCCTCGAGCAGCGTCACCTCGTCGGGGGCGCGGCCATCACCGAGGAGCTGCGGCCCGGCTTCTCGTTCACGACGTTCTCGTACGCGCTCAGCCTCCTGCGGCCCGAGATCATCCACGAGCTCGACCTCGTCAAGTACGGCTTCCTCCCGCTGATGATGCCGTCGTCGTTCCACCCCACCGGGGACGGCGACTACCTGCTCTTCGGTGACGACACCGGGCAGAACCTCCAGATGATCCGGCGCCACTCGCGCCACGACGCCGACGCATACCTGCGCTATCACCACGATCTGGACGAGGTCGTCCGGGCGGTGCAGCCACTGTTCGACAACCCCCCGCCGAACCTGTGGGGCACTGATCCGCGGGACCAGGCGGATGTCGCGTGGCTGCTCAGTCACCTCGGCAGCATCGACAAGAGGGTCGTCCACAACGCTGTCCGCCTGCTCACCGGCTCGGCCGCCGACTGGGTGGAGGACTACTTCGAGCACCCGGCGATCGCCGGCTATCACGTGTCGTCGGGTGTCATCGGCTCCAAGGTCGGTCCGATGTCGCCCGGGTCCGGCCTCGTGCTGCTGTTCCACAAGATGGGTGAGCACGACGGGCACCTCGGGTCGTGGGCGTTCCACAAGGGCGGCAACGGGGGCTTCACCCAGGTGCTCGCCCGGGCAGCCGAGGGTCACGGTGCGACGATCCGGCTCGACTCCCCCGTCGAGACGGTCATCACCAAGGAGGGGCGCGCGGTCGGGGTCGCCCTCACCGACGGGACCGAGTTCTTCGCTCCGGTCGTCGTCTCGGCCCTCGATGCGACCCGGACCTTCACCCGGCTCGTCGACCCGACCGAGCTGCCCTCGGACCTCGTCGACGCGGTCAGCAGGACGCGGTATAGGGGTGTGTCGTCCAAGGTGAACTTCGCCCTCGACGGCCTTCCCCGGTTCCCGGCGCTGCCGGACACCGTCGACCACTTCGGCGGGTTCCTCAACATCGGCCCGACGATCGAGTATGTCGAGCGCGCCTTCGATGCCTCGAAGTACGGCTGGTACTCCGAGCGCCCGTACATCGACGCCGCTGTCCAGTCCGTCGTCGACCCGGACATGGCCCCACCCGGCAAGCACGTCATGTCGTGCTTCGTCCAGTACTCCCCCTATGAGCTGCGGGGCAGCGACTGGGAGACCGAGCGGGAGCGCTTCGGGGACGCCGCTCAGGCGGTGCTCGAGGAGCACTTCCCCGGCTTCGGCGACCTCGTCCTCCAGCGCGAGGTCGTCACCCCGGTCGACATCGAGACGCACACCGGGCTGACCGAGGGCAACATCTTCGCCGGGGAGCTGCTCTTCCCACAGATGTACCTGTTCCGACCGGCGCCGGGCTGGTCGGGCTACACGACCCCGATCGACGGCTACTACCAGTGTGGCTCGGGAACCCACCCCGGCGGGTGCGTCATGGGCTCCCCGGCGAGGCTCGCCGTCCAGCGGATCGTCCGCGACCGCAGCTGACCCGACAGAGGCGTCCTCAGACCTGGAGGATCTCCAGGCCGGCGTCGCGGAGGCGCTCCAGGGCGGGTGCCGGTGCGGTCCGATCGGTGACGAGCACGTCGATCTCGTTGGCAGGTCGGATCGCGGCGAAGGTGCGGGCCCCGACCTTGTCTCCGGTGGCGACGACGACGACCTGGCTCGAGCGACGGGCCATGTGCGAGCAGATCGCCGCCTCGGCCTCATGGCGACACGTCGCACCCTCGCTCGCCGTGATGCCGTTGACGCCGAGGATCGCGATGTCGATCCACAGCTGGTCGAGGACCAGCGCCGCCAACGGGCCGGTCACCTCGTAGGAGCCCGGCTGCGCGATGCCCCCGAGGCTGACGCACTGGACGTGTGGCCGGAGGACGGCCTCGCTCGCAATGTTGAGCGCATTGGTCACCAGGGTGAGCTCGCCGGCCAGGTCACCGACGAGGTCCGAGCGCGAGGTGATCTCGCGGGCGACGGCCGTGGTCGTGGTCCCGCCGTTGACGCCGACGACGTCCCCGGGTTTGACCAGCGCGGCAGCAGCCTTGGCGATGTCGAGCTTGGCGCTGTCGTGCATGGAGCTGCGATAGCGATAGGGCAGCTCATAGGCCACCGAGGTCGCGACGATGCCGCCGTGCTTGCGGGTGACGAGCTGCCGCTCGGAGAGCTCGGTGAAGTCGCGCCGGATGGTGGCCTCGGAGACCCCGAGCAGCTCGGCGGCGTCAGCGACCTCGAGCCGTCCGTGCTGGGCAAGGTGGTCGAGGATGGCGGCCCAGCGTGCGGCCTTGTCGGTCGAGGTGGGTCGGGACGCCATGGTCATCACGCCTCTCCGGCCGGCAGCCTTTGCACCCCGGCGGCCTCGACGGCCGCGGCGTCAGGCCCGGCACCGACGATGCCGACGCCGAGAACGGGGCCTGCGCTCACAGAGCCAAGCCTAGTGCGCAAGTGTGCGCGATTGGCCCCGATTGCACGCAGAGAAAGCGCAGATCGGCTGTGCCACCCCGCGCAGACAGTGGCCACAGCGACCAGCCGCGAGTCACGCAGTGCTGAGCACGTGGCAGGCTGGTGCGATGCTCCGCACCCACCGCATCGTCGCTCTTCTCGCGACGGCCGCTGCCCTCGGGGGCCTCGCCGAGCTCGCCATGCTCCGGCACTGGGACGGCATCCAGCTCGTCCCGTGGTTCGTCCTCGGGCTCACCGCGGTGGTCGGGGTCGTGCGTGCCCTCGGGTCGGGACGCCTGCTCGCGTGGATCACTGGCGGGATCGGCCTGGTCGGTTCACTCGTCGGGGTCTATCAGCACGCGGCGGGCAACCTCGCCCTCGGGCCGCACCTCATCGACGGCTGGGACTCGATGTCCACGGCTGAGCAGTGGTGGGCTGCCTTCAGCGGCACCATTGCTGCGAACCCGGCCCTGGCGCCCGGCCTGCTCGGCCTCGCCGGGGCGCTGCTCCTCGTGAGCACCGTGCGCGAGGACTGACGCCCCCCAGCCCCGGGCCGCCATTTCCTCCCAATTGGGAAGAGATGGCGCCGGAGACTACTCCCCGGCCGAGCCCTCGTTGTGCCGGGCCGTGCGGGCGACCTTCTTGTCCGTGAGCAGGATCTGCAGCCCGAGCCCGATTCCCGCGAGCACGGCAAAAGTGAAGAACACCAATGCGATTGCGGGCAGCCCGAGGAGCGTGACGTCAGTCTCGACCCGCATCATCATCGCCGCCCCGATGATCGTCGCCGCGATGATGAGCCCGAGCGTGAGCCGGTTGGCGACCCGCTGCAGGATGACATGGAGCCGGTGCTCGTCGATGGCCTCGACGTGGACGGTGAACTGTCCCTGGCTCAGCTGGTCGAGGATCCGGTTGGCCCGCTTGGGCAGCTGCGCGGTGAACTCCTTGGCCTCGATGGCCGCGGCGAGAATGCCCCCAGGTGAGGTCTTGAGGGAGCTGGCGAAGATCTCGGACACGTTGTCGCGGATCGCCTCGGCAGGGGCGAAGTCAGGATCGAGGTGCAACGTCGCCTGGTCGAGGTTGAGCAGCGCCTTGCCGATCATCGACATCTCGGCCGGCGGCCGCAGACCGTGCACGCCCGAGACCCGTGACAGCTCGACGAGGACGGTCCCGGCCTGCAGGTCCGGACCGCTCGCCACGGCCTCGGAGACGAGGTGGGTGACCTCCTCACGGAAGGCGGGGGCGTCATACCCGTCGATCGGGTGGCCGAGGTCGGCGAGGATCCGCGCGCACTCCTCGCCGTCCCCGTCACTGATCGCGAGGAGGAGCTTGACGACCTGGTCCTGGATTCGCGCCGGGACCGAGGCGACCATGCCGAGGTCGAGCAGTGCGATCCGGCCGTCGTCGGTGATGAGCAGGTTGCCCGGGTGCGGGTCGGCGTGGAGCACACCCTCGTCGAGGATCATCCGGAGGTAGCACCGGAACAGCTCCTCGACGACGGGCGTCGTGTCGAGGTCCATGAGCGCCAGCGGCCCGAGGTCGGTGACCTTGCGGCCGTCGATGTGCTCCATCGTCAGCACGCGGGTCGTCGTCAGCTGGAGGATCGGTTCCGGGACGATGATGCGGTCGTAGGACTTCGTCAGCTCGATGAAGCGGAGCAGGTTCTTGGCCTCACGGCGGTAGTCGAGCTCCCCGACGAGCGAGCGTCGGAACTGGGTGAGCAGCTGCCCGAGGCCGTACTGCTTGCCGACCCGGGTCCGCTTCTCCGCCTGCCCGGCGATCGTCGACAGCACGTCCATGTCATCGCGGATCGTCTCTCGCACGTCCGGGCGCTGAACCTTGACGACGACATCTCGGCCGGTCCGGGTCACCGCCCGGTGCACCTGCCCGAGCGAGGCTGCGGCCAGCGGCTCCTCGGAGAACTCCGCGAACACGTCCTTGATCCGCGCCCCGAGCTCGGTCTCGACGATCTCGCGGACCTCCTCGAACGGGAAGGGCTCGACGGTGTCCTGGAGCCGGGTCAGTGCCTCGGTGTAGGCGGGCGGCAGCAGATCGAACCGCGTCGAGAGCAGCTGGCCCATCTTGATGTAGGTCGGGCCCATCTCCTCGAGATCGGCCGCGAACCGCTCGGCCTGCGCCGTCTCGTCCGCGCTCTCGCTGCTGACGTCCTCGATCCCGAACTCGTCCAGCTGCGCGCCGGCCAGCAGGTCGGATCGACCGTAGCGGAGGAGGAGTCGGACGAGATCGGCATACCGGCTGCGGGTCGAAGAGCTCACGACCTGATTCTGCCCCGCTGCACACAGCCCCCGCCACGCAGGTCCCCCGTGTCACAACCTGGCAATTGCCAGGATGTGACACACCTACGAAGAGGTCACTTGGCCGGGAAAGGCGAGCGCCGCATACCCCATGCGGATCGGGTATGCGGCGCTCGGCTGAACGCCAGAACGCTCAGCGGAACTTCCGGCGCCACGCGCGCGTGGCGGCGAGCTTGATCTGGTCGCGGCGACGGCGGCCCGGAACCTTGTTCGGGAGGGACAGCTCGCAGACCTTCTTGTACACGGAGAAGACCTGGCGCGGCAGGGAGCCGGTGACGTACTTGAGGTCGTTGCGCTCCATGAGGTCCTTGATCTCAGGAGCGATCTCGGCGTAGCGGTTCGACGGCATGTCCGGGAAGAGGTGGTGCTCGATCTGGTGGGACAGGTTGCCGGTCATGATGTGCATGAACTTCGAGCCCGCGATGTTGCCCGAGCCGAGCATCTGCCGCAGGTACCACTCGCCGCGCGTCTCACCCTCGATCGAGGTCTTCTCGAAGGTCTCGATGCCCTCGGGGAAGTGCCCGCAGATGATGACCGTGTTCGTCCAGATGTTGCGGACCAGGTTGGCGACGACGTTCGCGGTGAGCGCGGACTTCGCCCCGCCGAACGGCGCGGCCAGGGCCGGGTGGACGACGTAGTCCTTCGTCGCCTGCTGCCGGATCTTCGCGACGACCTCGGCGGCCTGAGCGCGGAACTCGGCCTTCTCCTCCTCGCTCATGCGGTTGCGCTTGGCGAGGTAGCCGCCGAGCTCGAGATCGTAGGCGGCGATCGAGTACTCGAACATCGCCGCGTTGATCACGTGCCAGATCGGCTGACCGAGGCAGAACAGCGTCCAGCGCTGGTCCTCGTCGACGCGCAGGATGCCGTAGCCGAGGTCGTTGTCCCGGCCGAGGACGTTGGTGAAGGTGTGGTGCAGCTCGTTGTGGCTGTGCTTCCACTGGCTCGACGGGGAGACGTTGTCCCACTCCCAGGCGGTCGAGTGGATCTTCGGGTCACGCATCCAGTCCCACTGGCCGTGCATGACGTTGTGGCCGATCTCCATGTTCTCGAGGATCTTGGCGATGGAGAGCCCGGCGGTGCCGATCCACCAGGCCGGCTTGATCCCCTTGACCTTGATGCCGGAGAAGAGCAGCACGGCGCGCGAGCCCATCTCGAGGTAGCGCTGGGTCTTGATGACCTTGCGGATGTAGGCAGCGTCCTTCTCGCCGCGGCTGTCCATGACGCGCTGTCGCAGGACGTCCAGCTCGCGGCCGATCTCCTCGACCTGCTCGGGGCTGAGGTGGCCCATGGGGTTGGGCTTGCCGGAGCGCTTCGGCTTGAACTCGCGCGGGGCGTGGTACTCGATGCGCAGTCGGGAGTTGACCGTGGGTGCGGTCTCGACGGGACGCTCGGGGGCGAGGGTCATGAGGTGTGGTCCTTCGCTTCTTGGGGGTGGCCTGGTGAGGGGTGGTCGGGGAGGGTGCTCAGAGCTCGAGCTCGCAGGAGCCGGCGACGGCGTTGACGCAGGTCTGGATGGGCAGGTTGTCGCCGGGCTCGGCTGTGGTGATCTCGCCGGTGCGCAGGTCGCGGACCGCACCCTGGCGCATCGTCACGATGCAGCCCATGCAGATGCCCATGCGGCAGCCGCTGGGCAGAAGGAGGCCGGCGTCCTCGCCGGCATCGAGGATCGGGGTGGCGCCGTCGGCGTCGACCATGACACTGGCGTTGCTCGTGCCCATCCCGAGGAACTGGATCGCGCCGCCCTCGCCGGGCTCGATGATCGTCGGGCGGAACCGCTCGACGGTGAGCCGGTCCGACAGGCCGTGCGCGGCCCAGTGCGCCTCGGCGGCGTCAAGCAGTCCGGTGGGTCCGCAGACCCAGGCGGCCCGCTCGCGCCAGTCGGGGACGAGCTCATCGAGATCGGCGAGCTCGAGCATGCCGTGCTCGTCGTCGTGCCGCTCGATGTAGTTGGTGCGGCCGCTGTCCCCGTAGCCGCGCAGCTCCGCAGCGAAGATCACGCCGGCAGCGGTCGGGGCGCAGTGGACGTGGGTGACGTCGGTGAGGTCGGGGCGGCTGCGGAGCATGCCGACGACCGGGGTGATGCCGCTGCCTGCGGTGATGAAGAGGACCTTGGTCGGCGCAGTCTCCGGGAGGGTGAACTCACCGGTCGCCTGGTCGAGCATGACGAGGGCGCCGGGCTCGACGTTGCGGACGATGTGGTTGGAGACGACGCCGTCCTCGATCGCCTTGACGGTGATCGTGATCGCCGCGTCGTCCTTGCGCCCTCGCGCGGAGGGGGGATGCGGGGGTGACGTCACCGAGTACGCGCGCCAGTTCCGGACCCCACCCACGTCGATGCCGATACGGATGTACTGGCCGGGCACGTGTCCCCGCCAGCCCCTGCCGGGCTGGATGGTCAGGGTCGCCGAGTCCTCGGTCTCGTGGACGACGTCGACGATCCTCCCCCGCAGGTCGGCACCCTCGCGCAGCGGGTCGAAGAGGTCGAGGTAGTCGGCGGGGACGAGGGGCGTGGCGAGCGCCTCCGCGAGCCGCCAGAGGCTGGCGCGCAGACCGGCCGGGGGCGCGGCGATCGTCGACGACGGGCGCCGCACGGTGTGGGCGCGCACGGCAGCGGGGCGTGCAGGGGTGAGCGTCACATACGACAGCGTAACTTACGTTCCCGTAGGTTACGAGTCCGTAGGTCGCACATTTCAGTTCTGCCGCGCAGCGGAGCCCTCGAGCGGGCGTGCCACAAC
>JAAYSB010000384.1 GCA_012518475.1 Intrasporangiaceae bacterium
AGGTGCTTCCCGACCTGCCGGTCCCGATGGCAGAGGCGATCGAGAAGGCGCTGCACCCGCATCCCGGCGAGCGTGGTGATGCCCGTGAGCTGGCGCGGGCCGTCTATGACTCAGGCACCGCCCGCCCCATCCAGCCCGTGAGCGGGGACGATCCGGCCCACATGCTCACGCACCGGGTGCGGTCGATGGCTCGAGGTGAGGACGACCAGCCGGCGAGTCGCCGCAGTCGTCGGGAGGAGCTGCGCACCCGGTCCCGGGCCGCCCACCAGCGCGTCGTGGCCAGTCTGGTCGCCGTTGTCGTCCTCGGCCTCTGCGGGGTCGTCGTCGCCGGTATGGATCGGGACCGGGTCGTCGCCCCGGCGGTCGCGGAGAGCGCTCAGGCCGCGACCCAGCCGAGCGCCGCACGGATCGAGCCTGCCGCTCCGCCCGCCTACGGCGACGTCCTCCAGCACCTCGTCGATGCTCGCGCTCGGGCCTGGAACGACGGCGACCCCACAGCCCTGCCGGCCGCCTTCGCGCCGGACAGCGCGCAGCTGGCCCGGGACATCGACCTCATCGAAGGGGCGATCGACGCCGGGCACCGCTATGCCGGGCTCGCCTTCGACATCGGGGAGGTCGCGGTTCTCACCGAGAGTGAGGACCGGGTCACCTTGAGGGCGACCGTGCAGACCTCCGGGTATGCGGTGCGCACCGAGACCGCCGAACGCACCCACGTCGAGGAGCGGCCTGGCGAGAGCGCGCCTGTGGTCCTCACCCTCGTCCGCGTGAGTGACGGCTGGCGGATCGCGGAGGTCAGTCCCGCCGAGGTGTAGCCACCCACCGCGCCATCGTGGCCAGGTCGGCGTGGCGGAACGAGAAGCCGGCGTCCAGGAGCACCTCTGGCCGCATCCGCTGGCTCGCCAGAATGTCCCCCGCGAACTCCCCGACAACGACCCGCAGCGCCGGCGGCGGGACGGGCAGGACCGAGGGCCGGCGCAGTGCTCTGGCGATGGCCGAGACGACCTCGCCCTGGCGGGCCTCGCCCGGTGAGGCGAGGTTGACCGGGCCGGTGATCTCAGGGTGATGGAGAAGGAAGACCAGGGCGCGCACATGATCGTCGAGCGTGATCCACGGCCACCAGGCACGACCGCGACCGAACGGCCCGCCCGCACCGAGCCGGATCATTCGCAGGAGCGGGACGAGGGCGCCGCCCTCCGGAGAGAGGACGATGCCGGTGCGCGCGAAGGCGACCGGCACGCCGGCCTGGGCGGCCGGCAGGGTGGCTCCCTCCCAGGCACGGGTCAGTTCACTGAGGAAGCCGCTGCCCGGAGTGCTGGCCTCGGTCAGCGGTTCCTCGCCGCGGTCCCCGTAGAACCCGACGGCCGACCCGCTGATCCACCGGACGACGTGGCCGTGCTCGGCGAGGGTGCGCAGGGCATACCCCAACGCGGTGGTCCCGTGGGTGCGGGAGGTGACGAGCTCCTGCTTGTACGAAGCGTTCCAGCGCCGGTCGCCGATTCCGGCTCCGTGGAGGGAGACCAGGCCGTCGCAGTCGGCGAGGGTCTCGACGTCGACCCGCTGGGAGTCGGGGTCCCAACGCCGCTCGTGGTCGGCAGTGGGGGAGCGGCGCACGAGGTGGACGACATCGGCTCCGCTCTCTCGCAGCATCTGCGAGAGAGCGGAGCCGATCAGGCCGGAGGCGCCGGTGATGGCGACGCGCATGTCAGACCTCGAACTTGCCCTCTTCGAGGCGGTCCTTCATCGTCGTGAGGAAGCGTGCTGCGTCGGCACCGTCGACGACCCGGTGGTCATAGGACAGTGCGAGGTAGACCATCGGACGGATGGCGATCGTCGATCCGCCGGAGCCGTCGTCGACGACGACCGGGCGCTTGACGACCGCGCCGGTGCCGAGGATGGCGACGTTCGGCTGGTTGATGATCGGCGTGTCGAACAGGGCGCCGCGGCTACCGGTGTTGGTGATCGTGAAGGTCCCGCCGGAGAGCTCGTCCGGGGTGATCTTGCTGTCCCGGGTGCGCTCGGCGAGGTCGGCGATCTTGCGGGCGATCCCGGCGATGTTGAGGTCGCCGGCGTCCTTGATGACCGGGACGAGCAGGCCACGCTCGGTGTCGACTGCGACACCGAGGTGCTCGGCACCGTGATAGGTCACCTCGGTGTCGTTGACCGAGGCGTTGACCGTCGGGTGCGCCTTGAGGGCCTCGATCGCGGCCAGCGCGAAGAACGGCAGGAACGAGAGCTTGGTGCCCTCACGCTGCTCGAAGTCGGCCTTCGCCGCATCCCGCAGCCGGGCGACCTTGCTGACGTCGACCTCGACGACCGTCGTGAGCTGGGCTGAGACCTGGAGGGACTCGACCATGCGCTTGGCGATGGTCTGGCGCAGGCGCGACATCTTCTCGGTCGTGCCACGCTTGCCCGCGCTCGGGGACGCTGCTGCCGTGGGGGCCGCTGCCGTGGGGGCCTCGGACGTGCCGGCCTGGGCCTGGGGCTCGTCCTTGGGCTTCTCGGCCTTCTGCGCCTCGGCCTTCTTGGCGTCGGCGGCTGCGAGCACGTCCTGCTTGCGGATCCGGCCACCGATGCCGGTGCCGGTCAGCGTCGCCAGGTCGATGTCGTTGTCCGCGGCGAGCTTGCGCACGAGCGGGGTGACATAGGCGGCGGCGTCGGAACGGCTGCCCTGGTCCTGCTTCGGCGCCTCGGTCGCCTCAGCCTTGGGTGCGTCCGCCTTCGGCTCATCCTTGTCGGTGTCCTGCGCAGCCTGGGCCGGGGTCTCGTCGGTGTCCCCCGAGGCGTCCTCGTCCGCCTCGGCCTGAGACGAACCGGCAGCCGGCTCAGCTCCTTCGGGGGCCGCTTCGACAGCGTCGTCGTCGGCAGCCTGCTCGGTGCTCGGCTCGCTGCGCTCGGCAGCGGCCTCCTCCTTCTCCTCAGGCTCGGCATCGGCGCTCTCGGCGGAGTCGCCGCCACCGGGCTCGCCGCCGATCACGGCCAGGGCGCCGCCGACCTCGACGGTCTCGTCCTCCTGGGCGAGGATCTTGGTCAGCGTGCCGGCGACCGGGGAGGGGATCTCGGTGTCGACCTTGTCGGTCGAGACCTCGAGCAGCGGCTCGTCGACGGCGACCTCGTCGCCTTCCTCCTTGAGCCAGCGCGTGACGGTGCCCTCGGTGACGGACTCGCCGAGCGCCGGCATCGTCACGGTCTCACCGCCGGAGACCTCGCCGCCGGAGCTCTTGGGCTTCTCCGTGGTCTCCGCCTTGGGCTCTTCCTTCGGCTCTTCCGCCTTGGGCTCTTCAGCCTTCGGCTCCTCGGCGGGGGGCTCCTCCTCCGCAGGGGCTTCCGCCTCCTCGGCAGCCTCGGGCTCGGACTCCTCGGCGCCGCCGCCGCCACCGGAGCCGTCGCCGATGACAGCGAGGTCGGCACCGACCTCGACGGTCTCGTCCTCCTCGACGAGGATCTCCTCGAGGACTCCGGCGACCGGGGACGGGATCTCGGTGTCGACCTTGTCGGTCGAGACCTCGAGCAGCGGCTCGTCGACCTCGACGCTGTCACCGACGCTCTTGAGCCATCGGGTCACCGTTCCCTCGGTCACGGACTCACCCAGGGCCGGCATCGTCACGCGTTCGGACATCGAGTTCGCTCCTTCGCTCCTCGCGGTCCTCCCGCGAGAGATGTGTGGTTCACGTCATGCTTATCAGGTTGGAAGGGCGCATGGCAGTGCCCGACCGACTTCCCTCACCCTATTCCGTCACGCGTGGGCGTGCAGGGGCTGTCCGGCCAGGGCGAGCATCGCCTCGCCGAGCGCTTCGTTCTGGGTCGGGTGGGCGTGCAGCAGCGGTGTCAGGTCCGCCGGGACGGCCTCCCAGCCGACGATGAGCATGGCCTCGCCGACCTGCTCACCCATCCGGTCGCCGACCATGTGCATCCCGATGATCGGACCGCCGGCGGGGTCAGTGCCCTCCTCGCCGACGAGCTGGACGACTTTGACGAATCCCTGCGTGCCGAGGATCTGCGACTTGCCGTTGCCGCCCAGGTCGTACTGATAGGTCCGGACCGCGTCTCCGTGCACCTCGCGGGCGGCTGACTCGGTGAGTCCGACCGAGGCGATCTCCGGGTGGGAGTACGTCACCTTGGGGATGAGGGCGTCCTGCACCGGTGCCGGGTTCTTCCCGGCGATGTCCTCGGCGACGAAGATCCCGTGGGCGAAGCCGCGGTGCGCGAGCTGGGGGCCGGCGACGAGGTCGCCCACCGCATACACCCCTGGCAGGTTGGTGCGCAGGCGCTCGTCCGTGACGACGAGGCCACGGTCCAGCCCGACACCGGCCTCCTCGAAACCCATGCCCTCGCTGACCGGTCCCCGGCCGACCGCGACGACGAGCAGATCGGCCTCGAGCTGCTCACCACCCTCGAGCGTGACCGTCACGCCTCCGTCGGACTGCTCGGCCGACTCGAACCGGACACCGGTCTTCGCAGTGATCCTGCGCTTCTTGAACGCGCGGGTGAGCGCCGCCGAGACGGCCTCGTCCTCGTTGGCGACGAGACGGGGGAGCGCCTCCACGATCGTCACGCTCGAGCCGAAGGACGCCAGGACAGAGGCCAGCTCGACCCCGATGACGCCGCCGCCGAGGACGACGGTGCGCTCAGGCACCTCCTCGAGCTGGAGCACCTCGGTGCTCGTCATGACCCGGCCGGTGATCTCGAGCCCGGGCAGCGTGCGCGCGAAGGAGCCGGTCGCGAGGACGACCGAGCGGCCGGTCAGCCGGCGGTCACCGACGACGACGGAGGGGGTATGCCCGGGCTCGCCCTCGAGGCGCCCCTCACCCTCGATGAGGGTGACGCCGGCACCGGAGACCAGTCCGCTCAGACCCTTGTAGAGACGGCCGACGATCTTGTCCTTGTAGGCGAGGACGCCAGGCATGTCGACGCCGTCGAGGCTCGCGGCGATGCCGAACTGGCCGGCGGTGCGGGCCGTGTCGGCGACCTCTGCGGCGTGCAGGAAGGCCTTGGTCGGGATGCAGCCCTGGTGCAGGCAGGTCCCACCGACCTTCGCCTTCTCGACCAGCGCGACGCTCAGGCCGAGCTGGCTGGCGCGCAGGGCGCAGGCATACCCGCCGCTGCCGGCACCGAGGATGACGATGTCGAACTCGTTCGGGTTCTCACTGGTCGTGGTGTCGCTGTCGGTGGACATGCGCGATGACTCCTTTGTCGAATGCGGTGGACCAATCCTGCCAGGTGCGACATAGATTGGTGCTCATGGCATGGTGGCGACCGGGCAGGAAACGGCAGCAGGACGAGGTTGGACACGTCGTTGCACCTCCGGGCGGTCACTCCAAGCGCAGTGAGGTGCTCGCGCACTTCCGCGACTTCGAGCGGACCCGGGTGGGTGTGGAGGCCTACATCGAGCCCGCAACGAACGTCACGGGCTCCACTATGGTGCTCGTCGACTTCCAAGGGGAGTGGACCCGGCGGGCGATCCCGGATCACGCGGCCGGGATGTCTCTGGCCAAGGACCTCGGGATCCCCTACTACGACATCAATCTCACCGGTTATCCGCAGCGGATGCGCGACTGGAACACCCGTCAGCGCATCGAGCGCGAGCGGCGCAGCCGGGGCGAGCCGTAGCCCCGGCAGCGCCACCCGTCACGCGTAGGACTCGAGGAACGAGAGCAGTCCGGCGACGCCGTAGCCGGTGGCGCCCTTGGGGGTGTAGCCCCACGGGGCCTTGTCGTTGAACGCCGGACCGGCGATGTCGAGGTGCGCCCACGGGATGCGCTCCTCGGACGTGTTCTTGCTCTTCTTCGCCGCGCCCTTCTTCGGGCCGACGAACTCGGAGAGGAAGATCCCGGCGGTGAGCATGCCGCCCCACATGTCGCCCTTGTGCGCGATGTCGGCGTTCGGGCTGTCGAGGGCCGAACGGAGGTCGGCGGGCAGCGGCATCGGCCACATCGGCTCGCCGGCGCTCTGGAAGTGGCCGGTGACGGTCTCGCGGAGGCCGTCGTCGTTCGCCATGGCCGCGGCGACCCGGTTGCCGAGGGAGATCATCTGCGCCCCGGTGAGCGTCGCGATGTCGATGACGACGTCCGGGTGGCTCTCACTGGCCAGTGCCAGGCCGTCGGCCATGACCATCCGGCCCTCGGCGTCGGTGTTGAGCACCTCGACGGTCATGTCGTTGCGCATCGTGACCACGTCGCTCGGCCGGTAGGCGTTGCCGTTGAGCATGTTCTCGGCAAGGCAGAGGTATCCGGTGACGGCGACCGGCAGCTGGAGTCGCGCTGCGGCGACGACAGTGGCGGCCACAGCGGCGGCCCCGGCCATGTCACACTTCATCGTCGCCATCCCGGTGGCCGGCTTGATGCACAGGCCACCGGAGTCGAAGGTGATGCCCTTGCCGACGAGGGCGACCGAGGCCTTGGCGCCGCGCGGCTTGTAGGACATCGTCACCAGCCGCGGCTGGCGGG
>JAAYSB010000385.1 GCA_012518475.1 Intrasporangiaceae bacterium
CGAGATCTTCGGGTGCGGGTGGAAACCGGCGGAGAACGCCATCGGCACCCGGGCGCGGCGCAGGGCACGCTCGAGCGCCCGGGCGAAGTCGCGTGAGCTGGAGAACCGGAGCCGGCCGCGGCGGGCATACCGGATCCGCAGCTTCTGGACGGGCGGGGGTGGAGGTGGGCCTTCGGGGGTGCGTTGACGTGCCATGGTCCGCCCAGTATCCCCCGCGTCGTCACGACTTTCTCTCCCCCGGAGAGAAAGGGAGACTTCACCACGGTTCCGCAGCGTCGTGAAGTCACCCCCAGCGCTGCACGGACAGCTCCAGTGACCTGCGCGGCTGTCGTTGCCCCCGGCGATCCACTACGTTCAGCGGCATGGCCATCGTCGACCGCACCCGACTCGCAGAGCTCCTCGCCACCGAGCAGGAGACCTACGCCACCCGCCACCCCCGCTCCCAGGAGCTGTATGCGCTGGCCGGCAACCTCTTCGGCCGCGTGCCGATGACCTGGATGAACATGTGGAGCGGCGGGTTCCCGCTCTATCTCGACCGGGCGTCCGGGAACCGGGTGACCGACGTCGACGGGCACACCTACATCGACTTCGCACTCGGTGACACCGGCGCGATGACGGGGCACTCCCCCGCGCCGACCGTTGCTGCGGTCCAGCGGCGGATGGGCGAGCTCGGCGGGATCACGACGATGCTGCCCACCGAGGACGCGCAGTGGGTCGGTGCCGAGCTGACGCGCCGCTTCGGGCTGCCGCTGTGGTCGTTCACCCTGACCGCGACCGACGCGAACCGCTGGGCGATCCGGCTGGCGCGACTGGCAACGGGCCGGCCGAAGATCCTCGTGTTCGGGCACTGCTACCACGGGTCGGTGGACGAGGCCTTCGCCGTGCCGGGACCCGATGGCAAGACCGTGTCCCGGCCCGGCAATGTCGCTCCCCCGGTCGACCTCGCGCTGACGACACGAGCGGTGCCGTGGAACGACCTCGCCGCCGTCGAGGCCGCCCTCGCGCACGGCGATGTCGCGGCGATCCTCACCGAGCCGGCCCTGACGAACATCGGCATCGTCCTTCCCGAGCCGGGGTTCATGGAGGGCCTGCGCCGGCTCGCGACGGAGCACGGGACGCTGCTGATGATCGACGAGACGCATACCTTCTCCGCAGGCTGGGGCGGGGCGACCCGGGAGTGGGGGCTCGAGCCGGACATCTTCGTCATCGGCAAGTCGCTCGGCGCCGGGATCCCCTCCGGGGCCTACGGGATCACCGAGGAGGTGGCCGCGGCGGTGACGCGGCACACCGACGCGGGCCAGGCCGACATCGTCGACGTGGGAGGCGTCGGCGGGACGCTCGCCGGCAACGCCCTGTCGCTCGCAGCGATGCGAGCAACCCTCGACGAGGTGCTGACCGAGGACGCCTTCGCGCACATGACCGAGCTCGCCACCGCGTTCACCGAGGGGGTCCAGGCCACCCTCGACGAGCTCGACGTCCCGTGGTCGATCAGCCAGCTCGGGGCACGTGCGGAGTACCGGTTCGCCCGACCCGCCCCGACGAACGGTGAGGACTCCGCGGCTGCGGCCGACGACGATCTCGACGCGTATATGCACCTCGCGATGTGCAACCGGGGCATCCTCATGACTCCGTTCCACAACATGGCGCTGATGTGTCCCGAGACCTCGAGGGCGGACGTCGACCGGCACACACACGTGTTCCGCGAGGTCGTCGCCGCGCTCGTCACGTGAGCTGCGCGACTGAGCGCTCGTGAGGCGAGCGGCTGACGTGGGGTGCTGGTCGTCACGAGCGCACCCTTCCTGGTTCGAGGTGCGCGGCGGCGCAGCACCGACGCCGCGGACCTCCACCCGTCGTGGGTTCAGCCGGTGGAGGACACGACCCGCACATCGGCGCGATGACCGGCACGCAGCTTGGCGTCGCACGTGAGGAGCGGGCACTCGAGTGCCTCGGCCAGTGCGATGTAGGCCGCGTCATAGGTCGTGAACCGGTCCTTGAGCTCCCAGGCCCGGTCGGCGAGCGGCCCGAGGTCGAACCTGTTCACGGAGAGAGCGAACAGGTCCCGTCGTGCCACCTCGGCCGCTGCAGCACCGAGCTTGTGACCCAGGACAAGTCCGCGCAGAGCGCTGAGGACCTCGACGTGCAGATGGTCAGGAGCAGACACCTCCCCCGACATGGCATCCAGCAGCGCCGGATCAGGGTCCCGTCCTACCAACGCCTCCCCCAGAGCCGATGCATCGACAACGATCATCGTCGCCCGGCATGCACGGCTTCGACGATGTCCTGGGCCGAGGGTCCGTCCGTGCGGTCCCTGCTCTTCAGCCGCTCAACGATCTCGGCGTTCGTGGGACGGGCGGCAATCAACGCCAGCTCAGCCGCAACGTATGCCGAGACAGACATACCCGACGCCGTGGCTCGTCGCCTGAGGGTCTGGGCCACCTCGTCCGGCACATCCCGGATATAGAGCGTGGTCATGAACCAATGCTAGCAACCTGCAAGCAGGAACGGTCGGAGAGCTCGCGAGACGAGGGCACGGTCAGCCTGGGGCGAGGAGCCGATAGACGTCCTGCCCATCGACCTCGCTCACCGACACCTGCTCGCGGGCGATGAGCAGCAGCAGGTGGATCCGGGTCTCCATCGTGGCCAGCCCGGCGTTGAAGGCGTCGAGCTCGGCGAGGTGGTGCTCGTGCCGGGTCCAGGTGAGATCACCGGCGAGCTCGTAGGCGGTCCGCTCACCGGTGCCGAGCGCGTCCAGGCACAGGGCGAGGCGGTCCTCATGGTGTGCGATGAGCTCGTCCACCCGCTCGTGGGAGGACATCCCCACCGGACCGTGCGCGGGCAGCAGCCGAAGGTCCGGCAGGGCACGAACCCGCGCGAGCGAGGAGAGGAAGTCCCCGAGCGGCTCACTCGGCACACTCCCCTCGAAGCCGATCGACGGGGTGATCGTCGGCAGGACGTGGTCACCGGCGAAGAGGAGCCCGGCGGTGCGGTCGGCGAAGACGTAGTGGCCCTGGGTGTGACCCGGGGTCGGGACGGCATCGAGGGCCCGCTCACCCACATCGATCCGCTGCGCCCCCTCCAGCCAGGAGTCGGGATGAGCCCAGTTGCTCAGGGTCGGAGCCTCCCGCTGTGCGGCCCACTGGGTGGCCAGGTCGTGCGCACCGGCCCGGGCGAGCAGCGCGGGGAACGGGCTGACGCTGCCGGCGATCTGGTCGTTGATCGCCTCCAGCGCCGGGCGCTCGCCCGCTCCGAGCACCACCTTGGCTCCGGTCTCGCTCCGGAGTGCCACCGCCTGGGTGTAGTGGTCCCGGTGGACGTGGGTGACGAGGAAGGAGCGTATGTCGGTCAGCGAGTGACCGATCGAGCGCAGCGACTCCTCGAGGGTGCGACGGGAGACCTCGATGGCC
>JAAYSB010000386.1 GCA_012518475.1 Intrasporangiaceae bacterium
CACCCCCGAGCCGCGCGAGGTCCCCTGGGAGGACTTCAACCCGCGTCCTGCGCCCAGCAGCCTCAGGCTCGGCGGTGACGCTCTGCTCAAGCTGGTCCGCCGGCCTTTCCGGGCCACGAAGATCGTCTCGGACGCGCTGCTCTCCGTGCCGTCGCTCGCGTCGATGGCCCGGCCCTACATCGAGGGTGTGCTCCGGCGTCGGGACGGCCACCAGGACGGCGAGATCATCACCGTGGCCCCGACCCTCGCGCCGCCCACGCCGCTCAACGGTGAGATCTCCCCGCACCGCAAGTTCTCGTTCCGGACCATCGACCTCGATCAGGTCAAGGAGGTCAAGAACACCTTCGGCTGCTCGGTCAACGACGTCGTGATGGCCATGTGCGCAGCCGGCCTGCGCCGCTGGCTCGAGGAGCACCGGGCGCTGCCGGAGAGCCCGCTCGTGACGCTCATGCCGGTGAGCATCAGAACTGAGGGCGACAAGGCCGGTGATGGCGGCAACAAGGTCTCGGCCATGCTCGTCACCGTCCCCACCCATCTCGCCGACCCTCTCGAGCGACTCGAAGCGACCCGCAGCGTGACGGCGGTGGCCAAGCGGAGCCAGGCCTTCATCCCACAGGGGCTCGTCGACGACGTCATCGACTTCTCTCCACCGGCCCTCACCGCCCGGGCCGCCAAGATGTACTTCGCCTCGCACGTCTTCAACCGGGTGCCTCCCTTCAACGTCGTGATCTCCAACGTGCCTGGCCCGCCCGTGCCGGTGTATGCCGCCGGCGCCAAGCTCCTCGGGCACTACCCGGTCTCGGTCGTCGCCGACGGACTCGGACTCAACCTCACCGTCATCGGCTACAACGGCGGCCTGCACTTCGGCCTGACCGCCGCCCGTGACCGCGTCCCCGACGTCGACCGGATCAACGACTGGATCGAGGAGGAGCTGGCCACGCTGCTCGCCCTTGCCCGCGAGGAGCAGGCCCGCCAGTCCGGCGCCGGCAGGACGCCCCGGACGCGGACTGCTGCGCGAAGAGCGGCCACCACTGGAAGTGCCGCGAAGCGGACACCGGCGAAGAAGTCCGTGGCGAAGAAGTCGAGTCGGTGAGCGCCGTCGAGGCGCTACTGTCCGAGCGCTACAGCTGCCGTGCGTTCCTCCCGGACCCTGTCCCGGACGAGATCATCGAGCGCCTCTTCGGTGCCGCTCAGCGAACAGCCTCCTGGTGCAACACCCAGCCCTGGCAGGTGCATCTCCTTGGGGGAGAGGCGATCTCACGGTTCAGTCGCGAGATCACCGAGCACGTGCTCAGCCACGAGCAGAGCGCGGATCTCGGGATGCCGGAGTACGAGGACGTCTATCTCGAGCGGCGTCGGGAGTCCGGCTTCGCGCTCTACTCCGCCCTCGGGATCGAGCGTTCCGACCGCGAGGCCAGAGGTCTGCAGATGCTCAAGAACTTCACCTTCTTCGGCGCGCCCCACACCGCGATCATCACGACCGACCGCGCCCTCGGCACCTATGGGGCGGTCGACTGCGGTGGCTACGTCTCGAACCTGCTCCTCACCGCGCAGTCCCTCGGCCTCGGCAGCATCGCCCAGGCCGCCATCGCGATGTACGCCGACTTCGTGCGCCAGTGGCTGGAGCTGCCGGAGGACAGGGCCGTCGTGTGTGCCGTCTCCTTCGGCTACGCCGATCCCGAGGAGCCGGCGAACGCGTTCCGCACCACCCGCGCCGACCTCGACGTGGTCGTCCGACGGGTCGGTGAGTAACCCATCGAAGGACCTTGAACTCGGAGGCCGAGCCGTTCGCGCACGTCCTTGGGAACCGATCCGTCCCGCGCGATCGATGGATGCCACCATGGCACCCCGGCGGGCCCATCCTGCACTGTGTCAGCGCACGCCGGCGACGCGGAACTGGATGGAGATGCGTGGTCCGACCGCCTCAGCGGTCTTCGGCACGCAGTGCTCCCACTCCCGCTGGCAGGCTCCGCCCATGACGACGAGATCGCCGTGCCCGAGGCCGAGTCGGTA
>JAAYSB010000041.1 GCA_012518475.1 Intrasporangiaceae bacterium
GTCGAGATCAACGGCACCCGCTATGACGACCCCGTCGCCCTCGTCCATGAGGCCAACGCGATCGGTGGCCGGCACGGCCTCGGCATGTCGGACCAGATCGAGAACCGGATCATCGAGGCCAAGTCTCGTGGGATCTACGAGGCACCCGGCATGGCCCTGCTGTGGATCGTCTATGAGCGCCTCGTCAACGCGATCCACAACGAGGACACCATCGCGAACTACCACGCCGAGGGCCGCCGGCTCGGTCGCCTCCTCTACGAGGGTCGTTGGCTCGATCCCCAGGCGTTGATGATGCGCGAGTCGATCCAGCGGTGGATCGCCTCGGTCGTCACCGGTGAGGTGACGCTGCGGCTGCGCCGCGGCGAGGACTACTCGATCATCAACACCTCGGGGCCGGCGTTCTCCTACCAGCCGGAGAAGCTGTCGATGGAGCGGACCGAGAGCGCAGCCTTCGGCCCCGCCGACCGGATCGGGCAGCTGACGATGCGCAACCTCGACATCGCCGACACGCGCGACAAGCTCGAGCTCTATGCCAAGCAGCCTCTCAACGAGGGTCAGGTGCTCGTCGAGAACGGCATCCTGCTCGGCGCTCTACCCCCGGGCGGACGCGAGCTCATCATCGAGGACCCGGAGGGCGAGGAGCTCTCCGAGGAGGAGAAGGCGGTCGTCTTCGTCGACGCCGAGCTGGGGCACGACTGAGCCGGTCGGCGAACGCAGGCACTGCGCGGACGCTCAACCGTGACTAGGGTGGCTGCATGACCGTCCACCCCAGTCAGCCGCCCCCCGAGGACCCGCACGAGGGGTCCGAGGACGATCCGCGTCGTGAGCTGGACCCGCTGGACGAGGCCGCTGCCATCCCACCCCGGCGGTATGAGCCGACGGAGGTCGACCGTCCCGTCTCAGGTGAGGCCGTCCCGTCGACGATGGACCGGGTCACCGCAGCGAGCGTGCCTCTCGCTGTCGGTGTGTTCATGATTCTCGGCTTCACCACGGGGATGTGGTACGTCGCCTGGGTCGTCTTCCTCATCCCTGCGGCCCTCAAGGCGTGGAACCGCCCGAACGAGGACTGACCTCGTTCTGCCCGCGTCGACGCGTGGGTATGCGACCCTTCAGCGGCCCGCGAACCGGCGCCACCCGTTCAGCAATGGGGTTGTGGAAGACATACAACTAGTCTGACGGCATGCCCTCCCCCGCGACCCGCGTCTCGAACCGGTCCCGCGAGCGGATCGCGCGCGCCGGCGGCGACCTCGCGACGACCGCGGCCCAGGAGATGGAGGCGGCCCACGAGTGGTACCGCCAGCTCTCCGCCGAGGACCGGTCCTGGGTCGGCCTGGTGGCCCAGTCGGGCATCGCCGCGTTCCTCGGCTGGCTCGGGAGCGAAGGCCAGGACCGGCCGGGTACGACGGACGTGTTCGGGACCGCGCCGCAGGAGCTGACCCGCTCGATCAGCCTCAAGCAGACCCTCGACCTCATCCGCACCGTCGTGGCCGTCGTCGAGCGCGAGGTCGACGGCCTGGTCAGCGCCAAGGACCGCCGAGCCGTGCACGAGGCGGTTCTCGTGTACTCCCGGGAGATCGCGTTCGCCGCAGCCGAGGTCTATGCCGCAGCCGCCGAGGTGCGCGGCGCCTGGGAGGCCCGCCTGGAGAGCCTTGTGGTCGACTCCGTCCTGCGTGGCGAGGCGGACGAGGCCATCCGCAGCCGCGCGGCCGCCCTGGGATGGGGGTCTGCGACCGAGGTGGCCGTCATCGTCGGGACGACTCCGCCCCGTGGCACAACGGGATTCGGTCCCGTAGAGAGTGTCCATCGACAGACGAATCGGCTCGGTCTCTCGGCCCTGGCGACGGTCCAGGGGCCACGTCTGATCTGCATCGTCGCCCAGGTCGAGGACGACATCGAGCTGGCTCGGGACCTGCTCGGGGTCTTCGGCGAGGGCCCCGTCGTCATCGGGCCGGTCGTACCGCACCTGTTCGCGGCAGGCCGCTCCGCCCGGGCGGCGATCTCCGGTCACACCGCCGCCCCCGCCTGGCCCGCTGCGCCACGGCCTGCCCGGGCCGACGACCTGCTCGCCGAGCGGGCGCTCATCGGGGACCTGCCGGCTCGGGCAGCCCTCGGAGACCGCATCGTCCGCCCCCTGCTCGACACGAGCGGCGGGCACCTGTTCGAGACCGCGACGACCTACCTCGACTCCGGGGGGAACCTCGAGGCCTCGGCCCGCGCGCTCTTCGTGCACGCCAACACGGTGCGCTACCGGCTGGGGCGGATCATCGACCTCACGGGTTACGACCTTACCGACCCGCACGACGCCTTCACGCTACGGATCGCACTAGCGCTCTCACACCTGCCCCGCACCGTCCGTGCCCCCTCCGGCCTCTGACGCGGCGATCTCGCGCCCCAAGCCGTTTGGAGGAATCCTCCAAACATGGGCGCCATTGTTCGTGCCGTTCGGTCACGACAAGGTCACGATTCAGGAGCGAATCTGGAGGGGTGCTTGTCATCGTCTGCCCGGGCCAAGGCTCCCAGAAGCCCGGCTTCCTCACCCCTTGGCTCGAGATCCCCGGAGTGCGTGAGCGTGCCGAGTGGCTCTCGACCGTCGCCGCGATCGATCTGGTCGCCCACGGCACGACCTCCGACGAGGCGACCATCAAGGACACCGCCGTGGCCCAGCCGCTGCTCGTCATGTCCGGCCTGGTCTCCATGCTCACCCTCTTCGAGCACCCCGCGGAGGGCTTCCGCCAGGTCGGCGCCGGTGCCGGCCACTCCGTCGGGGAGATCACCGCGGCCAGTGCTGCCGGAGTCATCTCCGCCGAGCAGGCCATGGTCTTCGTCCGGGAGCGCGGCAAGGCGATGGCGACAGCGAGCGCGGTAGCGCCGACCGGCATGAGCGCCGTCATGGGTGGCGACCCGGACCAGGTGCTGGAGGTCCTCGACGGCCACGGGCTCACAGCGGCCAACACCAACGGCGCTGGACAGGTCGTCGCGGCCGGGACGATGGACCAGCTCGCGGCACTGACGGCGAGCCCCCCGGAGAAGGCCCGGGTCATCCCGCTCTCGGTCGCCGGAGCCTTCCACACCGAGCACATGGCACCCGCGGTCGACGTGCTCTCCGGCTATGCCAAGGCGATCTCCACCCACGACGCCCGCGTGCCCCTGATCTCCAACGCCGACGGTGCCGCCATCCACAGCGGACGAGAGGTGCTGCGGCGGCTCGTCTCCCAGGTGAGCAACCCGGTCCGCTGGGACCTGTGCATGCAGACTCTCAGGGACATGGGCGTCACCGGCATCATCGAGGTCCCGCCCGCGGGCACGCTGGTCAACCTCGCCAAGCGCGCGCTGCCCGGCGTCGAGACTCTCGCCCTGCGCACTCCGGCCGACCTCGAGAGGGCCCACGCCATGGTCCGCGAGCACAGCGAGGACCGGTCGAGCGGCGTCGAACCCGCGTGGCGCATGGTCATCTCCCCCGCCAAGGGGACTCTCACCCACAGCCGAGCCGGGGAGGGCACCGTCGTCACAGCGGGTGACGTCATCGCGACCGTCTCCTCGCTTCGGGACACCTACGACGTCACCGCTCCGCACGGCGGCACGATCGTCGAGTGGCTCGCCGAGGACGGCGACCCCGTCTCCCCCGGCCAGCCCGTCCTGCGGCTCCACCCGGAAGGTGCCTGACATGCCACTGCGCCGCAAGAAGTCCGTCCCGGCTCCCCCGACCGGCCCCCAGCCCAAGGGCACGGGAACGCTCGCAACCCTCCCCGGCAACCGGCACGCCGCGATCCTGGGCGTCGGCGGCTACCGGCCCGAGCGTGTCGTCGACAACAACGAGATCTGTGAGGTCCTCGACAGCTCGGACCAGTGGATCCGGGAACGCTCCGGCATCGTCACGCGGCACATCGCGGCCAAGGACGGCGAGAGCGTCATCGACATGTCCGAGGCCGCCGCCCGCGGCGCGATCGAGATGGCCGGCATCGACCCCGAGCAGATCGGCTGCATCATCATCGCCACGGTCTCCCACCCCTACCAGACCCCTGCCGCCGCACCGCTGCTCGCGGTCCGGATCGGCGCGGACACCGCAGCGGCCTTCGACATCTCCGCCGCCTGCGCCGGGTACTGCCACGGCATCACCCTCGCCAGCGACATGGTGCGTGCAGGGACAGTCGACTACGCCCTCGTCGTCGGCGTCGAGCGCCTGTCCGACTTCACCGACCCCACCGACCGAGGGACCGCGTTCATCTTCGCCGACGGCGCCGGTGCTGCGGTCGTCGGGAAGTCCGACACCGAGGGCATCGGCCCGACGATCTGGGGCTCGGACGGCAAGCACTGGGACGTCATCGCCCAGCGCGACAGCTGGATCGATGTCCGCGAGCAGGATCTCGGGTGGCCGACGATCGTCATGCAGGGCCAGACCGTCTTCCGCTGGGCCGTCTGGGGCATGGCGCCCGTGGCCAAGCGGGCGCTCGACGCAGCCGGGGTCACCGTCGACGACCTCGACGCCTTCATCCCGCACCAGGCGAACATGCGGATCATCGACGCGATGGCCAAGCAGCTCAAGCTGCCCGACGACGTCGTCATCGCGCGCGACATCGCCACAACGGGCAACACCTCCGCCGCCTCCGTCCCCCTCGCGACCGAGCGACTTCTGCGCGAGGGTGAGGCACCGCGCGGTGGGCTCGCCCTGCAGCTCGGCTTCGGCGCCGGCCTGTCGTACGCGGCTCAGGTGATCCGCCTCCCCTGACCACCGGCCTGGCCGACGCGGTATGCGGCGGTGAAGACCGCATACCCCATCCGCTTTCCCGAGATCCGACCAACCGACCGCAGTACCGAAAACCGGGCACCTGCCCACCACCAAGTAGAAACCCACATGAAGAAGGAGCGACACCCATGGCTATGACCGAGCAGGAGATCCTCGCCGGACTCGCTGAGATCGTCAACGAGGAGACCGGTCTCGACGCCGAGTCCGTGCAGCTCGACAAGTCCTTCACCGACGACCTCGACATCGACTCGCTGTCGATGATGACCATCGTCGTCAACGCCGAGGACCGCTTCGGCGTGCGCATCCCCGACGAGGAGGTCAAGAACCTCGCGACCGTCGGCGACGCGGTCAACTACATCGCCGGCAACCAGAGCTGCCCCTCAGCGGGGCGGCCGGCACGACGCGTCGACCACCGGTCGGCACCGCCGTCCGGCCGCCCGCAAAGCACCTCGACCTCTCATCACTCTCGATCCCTCATCCGGATCTCGGGCCTCTCACCAGGCACCGCAGCAGCACCGCATCAGTTCCACAGCACAGCCTGGCCGGACCGAGGAGCTCGACCGGCCGGTCCACCAGTCTCTTACGAGGAGCACGAACGTGAGTACACCCAAGCGCGTCGTCGTCACCGGGATGGGCGCCACGACGCCCGTCGGCGGGACGGCCCCGGAGACGTGGCAGGCGATCCTTGCCGGACGCTCCGGCGCCCGCCCGATGACCTTCGACTGGGTGAGCGAGTACAACCTGCCGGTGACCTTCGCCGCCCAGATCCACACCGACCCAGGCGAGGTCCTGAGCAAGGTCGAGGTCCGACGCAACGACCCGAACAGCCAGTACGCCCTGATCGCCGCCCGCGAGGCGTGGGCCGACGCGGGTGCACCGGAGCTCGACCCGGAGCGGCTCGCGGTCGCCGTCGGCACCGGCATCGGCGGGGTGTGGACGCTGCTCAACCAGTGGGACGCCCTGCGGGAGAGCAAGTCGACCCGCAAGGTCTTCCCGCTCTCGGTCCCGATGCTCATGCCCAACGCTGCCACCGCGGCGGTCTCTCTCGACCTCGGGGCCCGGGCCGGGGCGCATACCGCCGTGTCGGCCTGCGCCTCTGGAGCGGAGTCGATCGGTCTGGGTCTGGAGATGATCCGGGCCGGCCGCGCGGACATCGTCGTCTGCGGCGGCACCGAGGCCGCCGTGCACCCGATCTGCTTCGCCGGCTTCACCCAGATGCAGGCCCTCTCCACCCGCAACGACGAGCCGGAGCGCGCCTCCCGGCCCTATGACACCGGTCGCGACGGCTTCGTCATGGGTGAGGGAGCAGGCATCATCGTCCTCGAGTCCGAGGACCACGCCCGTGCCCGCGGTGCGCAGGTCTACGCCGAGATCGCGGCGGTCGGGATGTCCGCCGACAGCCACCACATCGCTGCTCCTGAGCCCGAGGGTGCCGGGGCCGCGCGGGCCATGGTCGAGGCGGTCGAGCGTGCGGGTCTGACCGGAGCCGACATCGTCCACGTCAATGCCCACGCCACGTCGACCCCGGTCGGCGACATCGCGGAGAACAACGCGATCCGCCGCGCCTTCGGGGACGCTGCCGCCGGCATGTGCGTGAGCGGCACCAAGTCGATGACCGGACACCTGCTCGGCGCCGCGGGAGCGCTCGAGACCGTCCTGACGATTATGGCGATCCGGGAACGGACCGCCCCTGCGACGATCAACATCGACGACTTCGACCCCGAGATCTCCCTCGATGTCGCCCGCGAGCACCGCACCCTGCCCGCGGGCGACATCGCGGCGCTGAACAACAGCTTCGGATTCGGCGGCCACAACGTCGCGCTCGTCGTGAAGAGCGCCTGATGGCGCGCCAGCCGAACGAGGCCTCGGCGACCGCATCCGCGTCGACGAGACCGAGCAGGACCGACGACCCGCGCAATCCCCGGACACGGCTCGAGGCCTTCTTCGACGCGGGCTCGATGAAGCTCATCACCGACGAGGACGACTCCGGATTCCTCGCGGCAACAGGCACCGCCGACGGAGCGCCTGTCGTCGCCTTCTGCTCGGACGCGACGATCCAGGGCGGGGCCATGGGCATCGAGGGGTGCAAGGTCATCCTCGCCGCCTACGAGCGGGCCCTGGCCGACGAGATTCCGGTCGTCGGCATCTGGCACTCCGGCGGGGCTCGTCTCGCCGAGGGGGTGGCGTCCCTGCACGCAGTGGGCGAGGTCTTCGCGATCATGACCCGCGCTTCGGGGAAGGTCCCTCAGATCTCCATCGTCATCGGCGCGGCTGCCGGTGGCGCCGCGTACGGTCCTGCCCTGACCGACATCGTCATCCTCGCCCCCGACGGCCGGATCTTCGTCACCGGTCCCGATGTCGTCCGCTCGGTCACCGGCGAGTCCGTCGATGCACTACGTCTCGGCGGCCCAGAGCCGCACGGCCGGCGCTCCGGGGTCGTCCACGTCCTCGCCGACTCCACCGAGGATGCGTATGCGCGGGGCCGGCTGCTCTGCGACCTCCTCGTCAACCAGGGCGCCTTCGACGTGGAGTCGGTGACCGACCGCGACCTGTCGGCCCAGTTCCCCGAGTCCAGCAAGCGGGCCTATGACGTCCACCCGGTCGTCGAGGACCTGCTCGACACCGGCGCTCCCACCCAGGAGCTGCACCCGAAGTGGGCGCCGAACATCGTCACCCAGCTCGGCCGCTTCGGAGGCCGCACCGTCGGGGTCATCGCGAACAACCCGATGCGGCTCGGCGGCTGCCTCGACTCCCCCTCTGCCGAGAAGGCTGCCCGCTTCGTGCGGATGTGTGACGCCTTCGGGGTGCCGCTCATCGTCCTCGTCGACGTCCCGGGCTACCTGCCCGGAGTCGGCCAGGAGTGGGACGGCGTCGTCCGTCGTGGGGCGAAGCTGCTGCACGCCTTCGCGGAGGCCACCGTCCCGCGCGTCACGCTCGTGACCCGCAAGACCTATGGCGGGGCCTACATCGCGATGAACGCCCGCTCCCTCGGGGCGACCCGCGTCTTCGCCTGGCCGGACGCCCACGTCGCCGTCATGGGCTCGGTCGCCGCCATCCGGGTGCTGCACCGCCGCAGGCTGGCCGAGGTCGACGACGAGGACCGTCCCGCCGTCGAGCAGCAGCTCGCCGAGGAGCACGACAAGCTCTCCGGTGGTCTGGCGCGCGCGATCGAGATGGGCGTCGTCGACGAGGTCGTCGAGCCCTCCTCGACCCGCTCCGCCCTCGTCACGGCGCTCGCCGAGGCCCCACAGCGCCGCGGCAACCACGGCAACATCCCCCTCTGACCCACCTTTTCCGCCCTGGGCGAGGACCTTCACCTTCGCACCGGTTCATTCCACGCCCGACGTCGAAGGTTCCTTCCCAGAGCCGCATGCCCAGCCACATCACGCAGACACATCGAGGCCCCCGGGACTGACGTCGTCTCCGGGGGCCTCGGTCGTGCGGTCTGTGGTGGTCAGCCGACCTTGTGCAGCCAGCGCACCGGCGATCCCTCGCCCGCGTGCCGGAAGACGTCGAGCTCCTCGTCGTGGTCGGCGCCGAGGCACTCCTCGATCATCTCGGTCATCGCCTCGACACTGCCCTGGGCGAGGGCGATGATCTCGCGCAGCCGGTCCTCGGTCAGGACGATGTCGCCGTTCGCGGAGGTGCGGGAGTGCAGGATGCCGAGGCTCGGGGTGAAGCTCCAGCGCGCTCCGTCGACTCCGGCGCTCGCGTCCTCGGTGACCTCATAGCGGATGCCGGAGAAGCCCTTGAGGGTGGTCGCGATCGCTGCTCCGGTCCCGGGCGTGCCGGTCCAGGACAGGTCGGCTCGCATCATGCCGGGGCCGGCAGGCTGGTCGCGCCAGTCAAGGGACACCCGTGAGCCGAGCACGCTCTCGAGCGCCCACTGGATGTGGGAGCACAGCGCTTTGGGCGTCGCGTGGATGAACACGACGCCACGGGTCCAGCCGGCGCGTGGCGCGCCGCCCTGGCGGGGTAGCACGGACATCCGGGTCTCCTCACTTGCGGTGGACGTCTTCCCCACGGCCACAGTGCGTGACGAGCCGGATCTCAGATCAGTGCTGCGTACTCGGTATGCGATTGTCGGCCCACCCGTTCACACCAGTCACAGCATGATCAGGAACACCGTCCGTCTATTCTGCACCAAAATCCCCAATGGCACCAGACCCGGTGCTGACCTGGCGGCTTCCGCGTCCCGGATCCTCGGTCCGCCGGCGCTGCGCGCCCTTGTACCCTTGAGCGCCGAGGGACGTTAGCTCAGTCGGTTAGAGCAGCGGACTCATAATCCGTCGGTCGTCGGTTCAAGCCCGACACGTCCCACCGATCCTCGTCAGCGGCCTTCCCAGCGGGGCACGGGGCTACCAGGAGCCCCCGCCTCCACCGCCTCCTCCGCCTCCGGATGAACCACCTCCGCCGGCGCCGCTGCTACTGGCGCTCTGGACAGAGCTGCTCAGCGACTCCCCGAACGAGGTGCTCCCGGAGTCGAACGTGCTGTAGAACGCGGGCCCGACATACCAGGACGGCGAGTCCGGGATGCGCCCCGCGGCGGCGAGCTCGGCGCACACCTTCTGCCACCGGTCGGCAAGACCTAACACGATGGCCCAGGGGAGGAACTCGCTGAAGATGTCACGCCCCTCCTCGAAGCGCAATGTCCGCGCCTCGGCAGTCTCGATGTACCGCCGGAAGCCCGCAACCTGGTCGGTGAGGGCGCGGCCCTCCGGCGTCCGGAACCCGATCGCCCACAGCACGATCGCGACGAGAAGGGCGATGGCGGCCAGAACCAGCGGAGCAAGATAGAGAAGACCTCCGCGGCCGAGGACGCCGAAGAAGATCCCGATCAGGGCGA
>JAAYSB010000387.1 GCA_012518475.1 Intrasporangiaceae bacterium
CCGAGGCGGAAGCCCTGCGGGAGCTGGATGGGCTGGTTCATGGGTCGGTCCTTCCGGAGTCCGTCCTCGACGGGGGCCCGGCCTCGAAGGTGGTTGGAGGGAGAAGTTGATGGCTGCGACGACGAACGCACGGGCGCGCGGCCACGTTCTCGGTAGGGGCCACACTCCCTCGTCGAACGGCGGTCACGGCGGTCCTTTCTGAAAACGTTTGCGACAGGTTGCTTTCTGCATCGTGTCACTGAAAGTACTGTCTGACAAGGCCTTGAACCGCAAACGAAGGGGGGTATACAGTGAGGCTTGCAATCGCTTTCACGGCTATAAAGGAGTGGCGAGTTATGAGCGCATCTATCGAACGGCTGGGAGCCGTATCCCTCGTGGCTGTATTGGCTGTTGGTCTTGCCGCGTGCTCGGACAATGGCAACGGGACCGGCTCCGACCCGGGCGACGAAACCACCACCGGCGCCGAAGGGACAGATGCCGGCAGTGACGGCAACCAGGGCGAGACCGCCGGCGACCCCGTGGAGATCACCGTCACCACCTTCGGCACCATGGGCTATGACGAAGGTCTCTACGACCAGTACATGGCCGAGAACGAGCACGTCACGATCGTGGCGCAGAACATCGACACCGGCGGCAACGCGCGCACGGACCTGTTCACCAAGCTGGCCGCGGGTTCCGGCGTCTCGGACATCGTGGCGCTCGAGGAGGGCTGGCTCGGCTCCGTCATGGAGGTCTCTGACCAATTCGTGGACCTGCGCGACTACGGCATCGAGGACCGCAAGGACGACTGGCTGGGCTGGAAGTACGAACAGGGCACCGACGCCGAAGGCCGCGTCATCGGGTTCGGCACCGACGTCGGTCCGCAGGGGCTGTGCTACAACGGCCCGGCGTTCGCCGACGCCGGACTCCCCACTGACCGCGACGAGGTCGCCGAGCTCTTCGGCGGCGCCGACGCCACCTGGGAGCAGTACTTCGACATCGGACGCGACTACTACGAGGCCACCGGCCGAGCCTGGTTCGACCACTCCGGGTTCGTATGGAACTCGATGGTCAACCAGCTCGATGAGGGGTACTACACCGCTGATGGGGAGCTGAACGTCGATGACAACGCCGAGCTGCGCGAACGCTTCGACCTGCTCGCCGAGGCCAACGCGGACGGCCTGTCCGCCGCGCAGGCTGCGTGGGACTGGAACACCGGCCAGTCGTTCGTCGACAAGACCTTCGCCACCTTCGTGTGCCCCGGCTGGATGCTGGGCGTGGTCCAGGGCCAGGTTGAGGCCGGCGGTGGCGGTCCGGACACCGGCTGGGACTTCGCCGACGTGTTCCCGGGCGGGGCGGCCAACTGGGGTGGTTCATTCCTGGCGGTCCCCGAGTCCAGTGAGGTCAAGGAGGAGGCGGCGAAGTTGGCGTCCTGGCTGACCTCACCCGAGCAGCAGGTGGAGGCGTTCAACGTCGCCGGCCCCTTCCCCAGCACGGTTGAGGCGCAGCGCATTCTCAGCGAGAATCCCGAGCCCAACCCGTTCTTCAACAATGCACCCACCGGTCCGATCCTGGCCTCTCGCGCCGAGGGCGTGGTTGCCCAGTTCAAGGGTCCGGATGACTCGCTCATCCAGGAGAACGTGTTCGGCCCACCGCTTCAGGCGATGGACCGCGGGGACCTCTCCGGTGACGAGGCCTGGGACCAGGCCATCCAGCTGCTGAACGACCTCGTCGTCAACAACTGACCCGATTGTGAAGGTGGCGGCCGGCGGCCGTCACCTTCACGTCGAAGGGACGAACCTCATGCTCCGGACCACCACGGCGAAGGGCCAGCAACTCACGTGGCGCCAGCGGCTCAGCATGGCTGATCTCAAGTTGTCGCCTTATCTCTACATTTCACCGTTCTTCATCCTGTTCGCCATCGTGGGACTGTTCCCGCTGATCTATACCTTCTGGGTGTCCATGCACGAGTGGCACCTGCTGAAGGGCCAGGTGGAGTTCGTCGGGCTCGGCAACTTCGCCACCACCCTGACGGACCGGTTCTTCTGGAACTCCGTCCGCAACACGATGAGCATCTTCGTGCTCTCCGCCGTTCCGCAGTTGATCGCGGCCACTCTGATCGCGGCTCTGCTGGACCGGTCACTGCGCGGCGCGTCGTTCTGGCGGATGAGCGTCCTGCTGCCCTACGTGGTGACTCCCGTGGCCACGGCCCTGATCTTCTCCAGCATCTTCGGAGTCCCCACTGGACTGGTCAACAACATCGTGGGCGTGTTCGGGGTTGAGGCCATCGAGTGGAAGCGCAACGTGATGGAGAGCCACCTCGCCATCGCGACGATGGTGAACTGGCGTTGGACGGGCTACAACGCACTGATTCTGCTGGCGGCCATGCAGGCGGTTCCTCGTGAGCTGCACGAAGCGGCCGTCATCGACGGAGCCAGCGCCGTCAGACGGTTCTTCTCCGTCACCTTGCCCTCGATCCGGCCGACATTCATCTTCGTCCTGGTCACCGCCACCATCGGCGGCCTCCAGATCTTCGCCGAGCCCCGCCTGTTCGACGTCTCCAACGCCGGTGGCATCGGTGGCAGCGATCGGCAGTTCCAGACCACCGTGCTCTATCTGTGGGAGATGGCGTTCTTCCGCCAGAACCTGGGCCGTGCCGCCGCCATCGCGTGGCTGCTGTTCCTGCTCATCGTGCTCATCGGACTGGTCAACGTCGGCCTGTCGAGAGGCATCGCCACAGCTGGCGAGAACCGCACCCGCCGGAAGCGTCGCTTCTGGCCATGGAAGGAGACCAGGACATGACCGCTACCCAGAGCGCCATCCCCGTCGCCATCGACACCCAGTCGCCGCCCACACGCGACCGCCGCCGTCGGCGACGCTCTGGGGTGGATACCCGACCCGGGTTCCTCATCTACGGGCTGATGATCGCCTTCGTGGCGGGCTTCGCCTATCCACTGTGGTGGTCCTTCGTGGTGGCCAGCGGCACCAACGCCACCCGTGGTGAGCCGCTGCCGCTGGTGCCGGGAGGCAACTTCCTGGCCAACGCGGGGCAGGTGCTGGATGCCATCCCCTTCTGGCTGGCGCTGCGCAACTCCCTCATCGTCTCCTCGGTGGTGACGATCTCGGTGGTCACCTTCTCCACCCTGGCCGGCTACGCCTTCGCGAAGCTTCGCTTCCGGGGCAGGGACCGGCTGATGATCTTCGTCGTGGCCACCATGGCCGTGCCCACCCAGTTGGGTGTCATCCCCCTGTTCATGGTGATGCGCGAACTGGGCTGGACCGGCACGCTGGGTGCGGTCATCGTGCCACTGCTGGTGACGGCGTTCGGCGTCTTCTTCATGCGGCAGTACCTGATCGGCGTCATCCCCGACGAGCTGGTGGAGGCGGCCCGCGTGGACGGCTGCAACCAGTTCCAGACGTTCCTCAATGTCGCGGTTCCGGCCGCCCGCCCAGCGATGGCCATCTTGGGCCTGTTCACCTTCATGATGGCCTGGACCGACTACCTGTGGCCCCTGATCGTGCTCAGCCCCACCAACCCCACCTTGCAGACAGCGCTCGGGCAACTCCAGTCCGGCTACTACGTGGACTACTCGGTGGTGCTCACCGGCGCCATCATGGCGACGCTGCCCTTGCTGGTCGGTTTCGTGGTGACGGGCAAGCATCTGATCTCTGGCATCATGCAAGGGGCTGTCAAGGGCTGACACCGGCTCGATGTTCATCACGCAGCGGCAGGAAGTTGAAGATGTCCCAGCAGTCCAAGGCCCCCACCCTGGGGGATGTGGCCCGTCTCAGCGGCGTGTCCCAGTCGACGGTCTCCCGCGTCATCAACGGGATCCCGGGGGTGCGACCGGAGGTGGTCCAAAAGGTGCAGAGCGCCGTCAGCCAGCTGCGCTACACACCCAACCGGGCGGCCCGGTCGCTGGTGACCAGTCGGACCGACACCCTGGCCCTGATCGTCCCGGAGTCCACGTCCCAGTTCTTCCAGGACCCTTTCATCGCCGCGGTCGTGGACGCGGCCGTCAGCGCCGTGGAGGACACCCGCTACACCCTGCAGATGATCGTGGTGGGCACCCCCGCCATCGACAAGACCCGCTCATACCTGCAGCGGGGCAGCGTGGACGGCCTGCTCGTGGTGTCCCACCACGACCCGGTGTGGCGCTCGCTGAGCTCCTTGGCCGAACGCCTCCCGACCGTCCTCGTGGGACGGCCGCTTCACTCCGCGCCCCCGGGCGTGAGCATCATCGACGTCGACAACATCTCCGGAGGTCGGGAGGCCACCGAACATCTCATCTCGCTGGGCCGCACCCGGATCGGCCACATCAGTGGACCGTTCGATATGTCGGCCGGAGTGGATCGCGCCCGGGGATGGCGTGCCGCGCTGGAAGAAGCCGGGCTGCGCGCCGACCTGCTGGAACCGGCCGACTACACCGACCGGGGCGCCCGCGTCGCCATGCGGCAGTTGCTGGAGCGCGAGCCGGCCCTGGATGGCGTGTTCGTCTCCAGCGACCTGATGGCAGTTGCCGCCCTGGACATCCTCCAGGAGCTGGGTCGTGATGTTCCCGGTGACGTGGCCATGATCGGCTTCGATGGCACCGACCTGACGCTGTCCACCACACCCCGGCTGTCCACCGTGGACCAGCGGCCGCGCGAGATCGGGAGCGCGATGATCGACGTGGCCATCCGCCGAGTGGAGGGCCGGGCCGACGCCGACGGTTTGCATGCCATGCCCACCACGCTGGTGGTGAGAGAGTCCAGCAGCGTCTGAATCCGCGTCGCGTCGGACCGGACCGCCCGGATGTCATCGCACCGCCACGGCCGCAGCGACAGCCGGCTCCGCAGTCCTGCCGCTTGCGGTGAGCAGGCTGGCTCACGCGGCGAACACGGCCTCGTCGAAGGCCTCGAGGAGGCCGTCGAGACCCTCGACGTCGTCCCATCCGATGTTGGCGAGGAAGACCATCGTCGTGTCGTCCGAGGCTCGCAGCCGCGCGAGCGCGGCCACGCCGGGGTCGCCTCCGCCGCGCGAGAGGACACCGTCCTGGCGCAGGTTCGCTCCATAGGTCACGGCCCACCCGTCCCCGGACGGCGCCCGCGGCGTGAGCAGGTCTGCCGGCGTCACCCCCGGCCAGACGCCACCGCGACCGACGGCACGCAGGAACCGCGTCACATCTGGTGCGCTCACCACCGCGCCGCCGTCCCCGCCACCGACCGGGTGCACCGAGTAGATATTGGTGCGCCACGGCATACCGGGCGCGAGAGGCGGCAGATAGCCGGTCGCGATGTCGGGATACACCTCGTCGAACGCGGGATAGCCGCTAGCGGTCATCCCGGCCGGCTCGAAGACACGAGTCGTGATGGCATCGGCGAACGGCATGCCGGAGACCTCGGCGAGCATGATGCCGAGGAGGACATACCCGGCGTTGTTGTAGTGGTACTCCCCGGGCGGGAAGTTCGGCGGCAGGTCGGCGAACAGCGGCAACAGGGCCACATAGTCACGCACCGTGTAGTTCGGCAGGGTCTGCCAGATCTCGGCCATGTCCTCGATGTGTCCGGGCAGCGTCTCGTCCTCCTCGAAGTAGTCCGCGATGCCGGAGGTGTGAGTCAGCAGGTGGTGCACGGTGACGTCGTCACGCAGCGACGACGGCCGCAGATCCGGAGGGAGCACGTCGACGACCGCGTCGTGCAGGCCCACCTCGCCGCGGGCCGCCGCCTCCAGGATCCCCACCGCCGTGAACGCCTTGCTCAGCGAGGCGGTCGCGAAGCGGGTGGATGGACGGATCGGTATGCGGTCCGCCCGGTTCGCAGCACCGTGACACGACTCGTGGAGCACCTCATCGGCGCGGGTGGCGCGCAGGACCCCGGAGAAACCCACCGCCTCGAGGTCGATGGCACGCTCGAGCACAGCGGCGAACGGGTCGGGATCCATGAGATCGATGATCCCCTCAGGTCGACCTGACCGCCAGGAGTTTTCAGGTCACCGCCGCACGATGTGGGCCGGCCGGGTGGTCACCGGAAGCCGGACGACGCATACCCGGTCGTGTGGTTTAGACGCGCTCGACCTCCCACCCAGGGCTGACCTGGGCCGGCTTGGCTTTGCTGAACAGCTGCCACCGCCGAGGAAGTCTCCCAAGAACGCGAGGAACGGGAAGGACACGGCCAGCCGGCGTTGGCTCCGGTCACCGCGGATCGCTGGCACGCTGACCTCTTCCTCAACGCCACATCCGGACCGGGGTGCCTGCGCCGCCCACTAAGGTCGCTGCTATGACTGACTCCCACTCCCCGGCCGAGGTCGGCTACGACGTCACGGACGGCGTCGCGCGGATCACTCTCGATGCCCCAGGGCGCCGCAATGCCCTCTCGGTGGAGATGGCTGACGAGATCATCG
>JAAYSB010000388.1 GCA_012518475.1 Intrasporangiaceae bacterium
AGTCCGGCCCACACCGTGCCCGAGTTGACGAGTCTGCTCATCGTGAACCGGATCGTCAGCCAGGTGTCGGCCTCGCCGGAGAGCTGGGCGACCGACGTGATGTTCGAGACGAGCGCGATGATGCCGATGGCGGCAGCCACGGCGAGAGCTCTGACCCACCCCGATCGATGCATGGCCTCAGCGTAGGCGCGCTCACCACAGCCAGCGTGGGCAATCATGTGAAGAGGGTGTGAGGACTTCGGGCGGGGCGGGTCAGTACCTCGGGGCCAGGCCAGCACCTTGGGGCGAGCACCTCGGTCCGGCGTGGGGCCCGGGCCAGGCTTTGGGCGGGAAAGGGGTGACCCGGTGGAGGAGGCCGGGGAAGGGGTCAATGTATGAACGTGCTAGGTGTTGTATAGTCATGCATCGTGAGAGCAGCAGTCGTCGGTGCCAGCGGATATGCCGGGGGAGAGATCCTCCGGATCCTTCTCGGTCATCCCCATGTCGAGATCGGAGCCCTGACCGCAGCGAGCAGTGCGGGCTCACGACTCGGGGAGATCCACCCCCACCTCACGCCGCTGGCGGACCGCGTCATCGAGGACACCGTCGTCGACACCGTCGCCGGTCACGACGTGGTCTTCCTCGCCCTGCCGCACGGGCACTCGGCGGCCCTGGCCGGCGAGCTGGGGGACGACGTCATCGTCATCGACTGTGGCGCGGACTTCCGCCTCGCCGAGCAGGCCCAGTGGGAGAAGTTCTACGACACGGACTATGCCGGGACGTGGCCGTACGGTATGCCCGAGCTGCCCCTCGCAGACGGCGGCACCCAGCGGGACAACATCGTCGGGCAGAAGCGGGTCGCGGTGCCCGGCTGCTATCCGACGGCCGTCTCCCTCGCGCTGGCGCCGGGGCTCGCCGCGGGAGTGATCGAGCCGGACGACGTCGTGGTGGTCGCTGCCTCCGGGACGAGCGGTGCGGGCAAGTCGCTCAAGCCGCACCTCCTCGGCTCCGAGGTCATGGGCGCGATGTCGCCCTACGGCGTCGGCGGCGGGCACCGGCACAGCCCCGAGATCGAGCAGAACCTCGCGCTCGCCGCTGGACGCCCGGCCACGGTCTCCTTCACCCCGACCCTGGCCCCCATGCCGCGCGGCATCCTCGCGACCTGCACTGCGCGGCTCACCGAGGGCATCAGCTCGGAGCAGGTCCGCCAGGCCTGGACCGACCGGTATGCCCACGAGATTTTCGTGCACGTCCTGCCCGAGGGCGTCTGGCCGAGCACGGCGAGCGTCCTCGGCAGCAACGCCGTCCACATCCAGGTCACCGTCGACCCGCATGCCGGCCGAGCCATCGCCGTGGCCGCCGTCGACAACCTCACCAAGGGCACCGCCGGAGCAGCCGTACAGTGCCTCAACCTCGTCGCCGGGTGGGACGAGGCGAGCGGGCTGCCCGTCGCGGGTGTCGCACCCTGACCAGGCCGCCGGAAACCCAGCACCGGACCAGAACCGAACGTCTCGAAAAAGGACTTATGAGCACCCTCACGCTGCACCTCTTCCACCACACCGAGCCGTATGCGCTCGCGTCCGTCGCACCGGGCACGACCATCGACTGGGACCGGGACGGATGCGCCATCTTCTCGATCGCCTACACCTCGACCGAGATCTCGGTCATCTGCCCACAGCGCTGCATCCCCACGGGCACCCGCCAGGAGGGGCCGTTCCATGCCTTCGAGGTCGCCGGCCCCCTCGACTTCGCCCAGACCGGGGTGCTCGCCGGCCTGTTCGGCCCGATCGCGGCGAAGAGCATCCCCTTGCTGTCCACCTCGACGTACGAGACCGACTTCATCCTCGTCCCCGTCGATCACGCCGACCAGGCGGAGCAGGTCTGGCGACGCGAGGGCTTCCTCGTCACCCCACCCATCCTCGGAGACGGCTCATGAGCGTGACCACCCCCAACGGGTTCCTCGCTTCCGGCGTCACCGCAGGCCTGAAGGCCTCCGGCAGGCCGGACCTCGCCATCGTCCAGAACACCGGCCCGGACTTCCACGCCGCCGGCGTCTTCACCTCCAACCGGGTATGCGCCGCTCCCGTCGTCTGGTCCCGGCAGGTTCTCATCGACTCCCGGGTCGACGCCGTCATCCTCAACTCCGGTGGCGCGAACGCGTGCACCGGTGCACAGGGCTTCCAGGACACCCACCGCACCGCGGAGCTCGTCGCCGGGGCCCTGTCGGTCAGTGCCGGTGATGTCGCGGTCTGCTCGACCGGCCTCATCGGTGAGCTGCTCCCGATGGACAAGATCGAGCGCGGCATCACCGAGGCCGTTGCGGCCCTCACCCCCGGCGGGGGAGCCGACGCAGCGACGGCCATCATGACGACAGACACGGTGAGCAAGACCGCCGAGGTCACCCGCGACGGGTGGTCCGTCGGTGGCATGGCCAAGGGTGCCGGCATGCTCGCGCCGGCCCTCGCGACCATGCTCGTCGTCGTCACGACCGATGCCGTCGTCGAGCCCGCTGACCTCGACCAGGCGCTGCGGTCGGCCACCGCGCTGACCTTCGATCGGATCGACTCCGACGGCTGTCAGTCCACGAACGACACGGTGCTTCTGCTCAGCTCGGGTGCGTCCGGCATACCCGTCGACGTCACGCAACTGACCGAGGCGGTCACCGAGGTGTGCGCGTCCCTGGCCCGGCAGCTCATCGCCGACGCCGAGGGAGCCCACCACGACATCGAGATCGAGGTCGCGGGTGCCGCGAGCGTCGACGATGCCCTCGAGGTGGCGCGCTCGGTCGCTCGGAACAACCTGTTCAAGTGTGCGGTGTTCGGCAACGACCCGAACTGGGGGCGCGTCCTCGCCGCCGTCGGCACGACGTCGGCCGCGTTCGAGCCGGCCGAGCTCGATGTCGCCATCAACGGCGTCCAGGTCTGCCGGGCCGGGGGCGTGGGGGAGGACCGCTCCGGTGTCGACCTGACCCCGCGTGAGGTCCACGTCCTCATCGACCTGCACGCAGGGTCTGAGACCGCCACCGTCTGGACCAACGACCTCACCCACGACTACGTCCACGAGAACAGTGCCTACTCGACATGACTGCTGACCAGATTCCGGACCGGGTGGCCACTGCCCAGGCCAAGGCCGCAACCCTCATCGAGGCGCTGCCCTGGCTGGAGCGCTTCCACGGCTCGCTCGTCGTCGTCAAGTACGGCGGCAACGCGATGACCGATGGCACGCTCAAGGCGGCGTTCGCCCAGGACATCGCCTTCCTCCGCTACGCGGGGCTCCGACCGGTGGTCGTCCACGGCGGCGGCCCGCAGATCGGGGCGATGCTGAAGCGACTGGGCATCGAGAGCGAGTTCCGCGGGGGGTTGCGGGTCACGACACCCGAGGCGATGGACGTCGTCCGGATGGTGCTGGTCGGGCAGGTGGGCCGCGAGCTCGTCGGACTGCTCAACAACCACGGTCCGCTCGCCGTCGGACTCTCGGGGGAGGACGCGGGTCTCTTCGGAGGGACGCGCAAGGGTCTGGTCGAGGACGGGGTAGAGGTTGACCTCGGGCTCGTCGGCGATGTCACCGAGGTCAACCCGGCCGCCATCGACGACCTGCTCGCCGCCGGCCGGATCCCCGTCGTCTCGACGATCGCTCCGTCCCTGGACGGGGAGGGTGTCCTCAACGTCAACGCCGACACCGCGGCCGCTGCGCTCGCCGTCGCGCTCGGAGCGGACAAGCTCGTCGTCCTCACCGATGTCGAGGGTGTCTATGCGAGCTGGCCGGACCGTGACTCGCTGCTCACCCAGCTGCCGGTCAGCCAGGCCCGGGAGCTGCTCGACACGGTCGACGCGGGGATGATTCCCAAGCTCGAGGCCTGTGTGCGGGCCGTCGACGGCGGTGTCCCGGCGGCCCACGTCATCGATGGCCGCGTCCCGCACTCGCTCCTGCTCGAGGTCTTCACCGACACCGGCGTGGGCACGATGATCTTCCCCGACGATGCAGCGAGTGAGAGCGCCACCTCTCGGCAATTGCAGCGAAGTGGCGATGCCGCAGCGGGCGGTGGGGACGCCACATCGCTGCGATTTGGAAGAAGTGGCGACGACAGCGTGGCGCAGGGCGACAGTGCGACGAGGACCGGAGAGGGAACAGACCATGACTGAACGTGCGAGCCAGAGCTCTGGCGACTATCTCGCGCGCTACGAGCGGTCCCTCATCGGAGTGTTCGGCATGCCCCAGCTGGTCCTCACCCACGGCGACGGCTGCTACGTCTGGGACGCCGACGGCCGTCAGTACCTCGACCTGCTCGGAGGCATCGCCGTCAATGCCCTCGGCCACAACCACCCGAGCCTCGTCACCGCCATCTCCAAGCAGGCCAGCGAGATGGTACACGTGTCGAACTTCTTCACCTCACCGGCCCAGATCGCGCTGGCCGAGCGGCTTCTCGCCCTCAGCGGGGCACCCGAGGGCAGCGGGGTCTTCTTCTGCAACTCCGGGACCGAGGCGATCGAGGGCGCCATCAAGATCTCCCGGCGCACCGGCCGGACCCACCTCGTCGCCGCTGCGGGCTCCTTCCACGGCCGGACCACCGGCGCGCTCGCGCTCACGTCGAAGGCGATCTACCGCGAGCCCTTCGACCCGCTCATCCCGGACGTCTCCTTCGTGCCGTACGACGATGTCGACGCGCTGCGCGCCGCGGTGACCGAGGACACCGCGGCGATCTTCCTCGAGCCGATCCAGGGGGAGGGCGGCGTCGTGCCGGCGAGCGAGGCATACCTGCGCGCTGCCCGTCAGGTGGCCGACGAGACCGGCGCGCTCCTCGTGCTCGACGAGATCCAGACCGGGGTCGGGCGCACGGGGGACTGGTTCGCGTTCCAGCACTACGGCGTCCAGCCCGATGTCATGACGCTCGCCAAGGGTCTCGGCGGCGGGGTGCCGGTCGGGGCGATCGTCGCCTTCGGCGAGCGTGTGCGCGCAATGCTCACCGCCGGGCAGCACGGGACGACCTTCGGCGGCAACCCGCTGGCCGCTGCCTCCGGCCTGGCCGTCCTCGACGAGATCGAGTCCGCCGACCTGCTCTCCCACGCCCGAGTCACCGGGGATCACTTCGCCGACGCGGTCGCTGCCCTCGGCGACGACCGCATCGTCGAGGTGCGCGGACGCGGCCTGCTCCGCGCCGTCGTCCTCCGCGACGAGGTCGCCCCGGCGCTCACCGCTGCCGCCCGGGAGGCCGGCTTCATCGTCAACCCGGTTGCGCCCACCGCACTGCGGATCGCGCCGCCTCTCATCGTCACGGGCGAGCAGCTCGACACCTTCGTGACCGCCCTGCCCGCACTCCTCGACACTGCGTCGACGGCGACCCAAGGAGCCTGAACCATGCCACTACGTCATTTCCTCCGCGACGACGACGTCACCCACGAGGAGCAGGCCGAGATCCTCGCCCGGGCCGCCCGGATCAAGGGGGCCCCGTTCACTGACCGCACCCTCGTCGGGCCCGAGGTCGTCGCCGTCCTCTTCGACAAGCAGACCCTGCGGACCCAGCTGTCCTTCTCGGCGGCCATCGCCCACCTCGGCGGCTATCCGATGGTCGTCGACGGCAAGCTCGCCCAGGTAGGTGTCCGCGAGTCCATCGCCGACGTCGCCCGGGTCATGGGGCGCGAGTCGGTCGCGATCGTCTGGCGCACCTACGGCCAGGACCGCATCGAGGAGATGGCCCGGTATGCGCAGGTCCCCGTCATCAACGCCCTCACCGACGACTTCCACCCGTGCCAGATCCTCGCCGACCTGCTCACCATCCAGGAGCACAAGGGCGCCCTGCCCGGCCTGACCCTCGGCTACTGCGGCGACGGTGCGAACAACATGGCGCAGTCCTATCTGCTGGGAGCCGCCCTGGCCGGAATGCACATCCGGATCGGCACCCCCGCCTCGCACCAGCCCAAGCCGGAGATCCTCGCCCGGGCCGAGGAACTGGCCGCCGAGCACGGCGGCTCCGTCCTCGTCACCGACGACCCGGTCGAGACGGTGAGCGGTGCGGACGCGGTGGCGACGGACACCTGGGTGTCGATGGGCCAGGAGAAGGAGAAGGACTCCCGCCAGGGTGCCGAGAGCCCGTTCGCCCGGTTCCAGGTCAACGCGGGACTCATGGCCCAGGCCGACCCGGGTGCCGTCTTCCTTCACTGTCTCCCCGCATACCGTGGCTTCGAGGTCACCGAGGACGTCATCGACGGTCCCCAGTCGGTCGTCTGGGACGAGTCGGAGAACCGGCTGCACGCGCAGAAGGCGATTCTCGCCTGGCTCGTCGAGCAGCACCGGGCCGGTGACCCGACGTGACGATCTCGACCACCCGGACCGCCCGGCAGCAGCGGATCATCGAGATCCTCGGCCAGCAGGCGATCCGCAGCCAGCCGCAGCTGCTCGACCTGCTGGCCTCGGACGGGATCGAGGTCACCCAGGCGACGCTCTCGCGCGATCTCGTCGAGATCGGCGCCGAGAAGGTCCGGGTCGGGAAGGCGCTGGTGTATGCGGCGCCCGGGGAGGGCGGCGACCGCACCGTCCGCCCGGCGCTGGACGCCGAGGAGGTGAGCCAGCGACTCGCCCAGCGCTGCCAGGAGCTGCTGGTCAGCGCCGAGCCGACCGCGAACCTCGTTGTGCTCCGCACGCCACCGGGGGCGGCGAACTTCCTCGCCTCCGCGATCGATCACGGCTCGGTGCCCCACGTGCTCGGCACCATCGCGGGGGATGACACGATCATGGTCATCACGACCGGTGCGAGCGCCAGCCGCTCGGTCGCGGACCTGCTCATGGGACTGACCCGGAAGGAGTCGATGTGACCGAGCCTGCGGCTCCCGCTTCCCCCGCTTCCCCAGCTGACGGCGGCTCGGAGCGGATGGCGTTATGGGGTGGTCGCTTCGCCGGCGGTCCCGCTGATGCCCTCGCAGCGCTGTCGAAGTCGACGCACTTCGACTGGCGCCTGGCGCCCTATGACATCGCCGGCTCCCAGGCGCACGCGCGTGTCCTGGCCGCTGCCGGACTCCTCGACGAGGGCACCCTGGCCGAGATGCTCCGCGGGCTCGACGAGCTGGCCGCGGACGTCGAGTCGGGCGCCTTCGTCCCGGCCGAGGCGGACGAGGACGTGCACACAGCGCTCGAGCGCGGACTCATCGACCGGGTCGGCCCTGACGTCGGGGGACGACTGAGGGCAGGACGGTCCCGCAACGACCAGGTCGCGACCCTGTTCCGGATGTACCTGCGCGACCACGCCCGCTCGGTCGGCGCGTTGCTGCTCGACGTCGTGGAGGCGCTCGTCGGTCAGGCCACGACCCACCTCGGCGTGGCGATGCCGGGGCGGACCCACCTCCAGCACGCCCAGCCGGTGCTGCTCAGCCACCACCTTCTGGCCCACGCGTGGGCGCTGCTCCGTGATGTGGAGCGCTTCCAGGACTGGGATCGCAGGACTGCCGAGTCGCCCTACGGCTCGGGAGCGCTCGCGGGCTCGTCCCTCGGGCTCGACCCCGAGGCGGTGGCTGCCGACCTCGGCTTCGACCGGGCGGTGGAGAACTCGATCGACGGGACCGCAGCGAGGGACTTCGTCGCCGAGTTCGCGTTCGTCTGCGCCATGGCCGGTGTCGACGTCTCCAGGCTCGCCGAGGAGGTCGTGCTCTGGGCGACCAAGGAGTTCTCCTTCATCACCCTCGACGACGCCTACTCCACCGGGTCGAGCATCATGCCGCAGAAGAAGAACCCCGACATCGCCGAGCTGGCCCGGGGCAAGGCCGGGCGGCTCGTCGGCGATCTGGCCGGACTCCTCACGACGCTGAAGTCGCTCCCGCTCGCCTACAACCGCGACCTCCAGGAGGACAAGGAGCCGGTCTTCGACGCCGTGGACACCCTCGAGGTGCTGCTGCCTGCCTTCGCCGGGATGGTGCAGACGATGATCTTCAACACCGAGCGTCTCGAGTCCCTTGCGCCCCAAGGGTTCTCGCTCGCGACCGACATCGCCGAGTGGCTCGTCCGCGAAGGTGTTCCCTTCCGCATCGCCCACGAGGTCGCGGGGGAGTGCGTGCGCGTCTGCGAGTCCAGGCACATCGAGCTCTGGGACCTCAGCGACAGCGACCTGTCCGAGATCTCGCCGCACCTGACGCCGGGCGTGCGCGAGGTGCTGTCCGTCGCCGGGTCGCTCGCGTCCCGCAGCGCCAAGGGCGGCACGGCGCCTGAGCGGGTCGCCGAGCAGCTCGAGTCGGTGCGGGCCCGACTCGCGGCGGCCCGGGACTGGGCCGTTGTCGACACCGCGACGTGAGCCGGATCCGGCGGTCCTTCCTCGAGCGTCCCGTGCTCGACGTCGCACCGGACCTCCTCGGGTGCACGATCACCGCCGGGGGAGTGACGATCCGGCTCACCGAGGTCGAGGCGTATGCCGGGGGTCATGATCCGGGGTCGCATGCCTTCCGCGGGCAGACCCCTCGGACCGAGGTCATGTTCGGCCGGGCCGGCCACCTGTATGTGTACTTCACCTACGGGATGCACTGGTGCGCCAACATCGTCACCGGTCAGGAGGGCGCCGCCTCCG
>JAAYSB010000389.1 GCA_012518475.1 Intrasporangiaceae bacterium
CTCGCTGTCCGTGAGCAGGAAGACCAGGTCACCGGTGGCGACATCGCTGCCCTCAGGGACGGCGATCGAGAGGCGGTAACGCTCGGAGCCCTCGACCTGGAAGACCGAGTTGGCGATGATGCTGTTGGTCGCGTCCTCCTTGGAGAGCGCATACCCCTGACCGTAGTTGGTGAAGGCCGTCTGGACGGTCATGACCATCGGCCACACCTGGAGACCCAGGAGCAGAAGGAGTCCGGGTAGGAGGTACTTCATCGGCACGAATCGGCGCGTGCTGTAGACGACGACGATCGCCATGACGACGAACGCGACGAGGACGACCCAGATCTCGTAGCCGAGGACGGTCAGCCGGGTCGCGACCCAGAAGCCGAATGCCACGACTGCGGCCAGGGCCACCCATTTGACCAGCAGCAACCACAACGGCGGTTTGGCAGTGGTGAGGGTGCTGCTGGGCGCGGAAGCGGTGCTTCCGGCGGACGATGGCTCGGTGGCCAGGCTCATGGGCGGACCTCAGCGTTCAGCGTGACGACGGTGGCGTGCAGACGGGGTGTGCGGAGGGAAACTGCGTCGGGAACCGGGGACCACGCCGTTGCTGTGGATCCCCGGATCCCGGATCCGGTGGGGTGACCGGCTGATACTCAGCGGTCACCCCACCGGATGGGGTGGAACGGTGATCAGCCGCCGGCGATAGCCGAGACGATCTCGTCCTGAGCCGCGGTGAAGCGCTCGGTCACGTCCTGACCGCTGACGATGTCAGCACCGGCCTGGCCCAGCGGGCCCCAGACCGAGTTCATGGCCGGGATGTTCGGCATCGGCGCGGCGCCCTCACCGGCGGCCGAGAAGGCCTCGATGATCGGGTCCTCGGCCGAAGCCGTCTCGAGTGCCGCGAGGTTCGCCGGGGTACGGCCGAGCTCCTCGAAGAAGCGGAGCTGGACATCCTCGCGGGTGATGTAGTTCGCGACGAACTCCTGAGCCAGCGCGGCGTTCTTGGCCTTGCTGGAGACGTAGAACAGCTGGACACCGAGGAACGGCTTCATCGCGTCGCAGCCCTCGAGCGCCGGCAGCGGCGAGACCTCATAGTTGATGCCCGCCTCCTCGATGTTCGGGATGGCCCACGGGCCGCTGATCATGAAAGCGGCGTCGCCGGCGGTGAACAGGCCCTCGGCGTTGTCGTCGCCGATGCTCGTGGAGAGGATGCCCTCGGCGCCCAGAGCAGCCATCTGCTCAGCACCCTTGATGGACTCCGGGCTGTTGACGATGACCTCCTCGGCGATGTAGCCGCCGGTGTCGTCCTGGGCGAAGATGCCGCCACCACACGCCGAGAGGTACGGGTAGGTGTAGTAGGCGTTTCCGGTCTGGCCGACCGGCTGGATGAGGACGTGCTCCGCACCGGAGGACTCACCGGCCGCGACGAGGTCAGCCATGGTGGCCGGGGCGTCGGGGGCGAGGTCGGTGTTGCGGATCAGTGCGAGGTTCTCGGTGGCGTAGGGCACGCCGTAGTTCTGGCCGTCGAAGCTGGCGGCCGCAACAGCGTTCTCAGCGAACAGGGACTGCACGTCGCTGGAGAGGTTGACCGGCGCCACGACGCCGTTCTGGACGAACTCGCCCAGCCAGTCGTGCGCACCGACGGTGACGTCCGGACCCTGGCCGACCTCGGTCGCCTCGCGGAACTGCTGGCGGGTCTCGACAGCGATCTGGACGGCGGTGGTGACGCCGTTCTCCTCGCCGAACTCCTCGGCGAACTTGGTGACGGTCTCGGCGCGGTCGGCGTCGGTCCAGATGACGAGGTCGACGTTCTCGTCGCGCTCGGGAGCGGCGGTCTCCTCCTCAGCCGGAGCAGCCTCCTCGGTGGTCTCCTCCTCGGTGGCCGCATCGTCCGTGGTGGCATCCTCGGTGGCGGCGTCGGTGCCGGTGTCCGTGGCGGTCGTGTCAGCCGAGTCGCCGCACGCCGTCAGCAGCAGGGCCGGAGCCGCGAGGGCCACGACCAGCAGATTGCGCTTCCGCATGAGTCCTACTTCCCATAAAGGTGATCAGTTCACCGCCTGATGGCGGTTTCGAGGCCTCGCCCGGAAGGCTCCGGTGACCTCGCTGCCCTGACTGTAGGCCTCGCGCGCCAGAAATGGAAGTCCTTGCCGCAATTTCTTGCAGATTCCTGCAAGAGACTTGCGTCACGCTGCCCTCCGGACCACCGCACACCGGATCCCGGACGACCCGTCCACTTCGGCCAGGACCGTGTCACAACCTGGCAATTACCAGGTTGTGACACGGTCCACGGACGGGTCCGTGAACTTCTCGCCGACACACATGACACGTATGCCGGACCCGGCTTTCCAAGGGCGGCCCGGAGGCGGCATACTGGCGAGACCGCTTACATCCACGTTCGCGGTGCATCCTTCTGCAACGGATCGTCCGGCACGTACCTGCCGGCAAAGGAAAGAGGCAATGACGCCATGGCAACAGTGAAGTTCGAAGGGGCGACCCGCATCTACCCGGGTAACGACCACCCGTCCGTCGACAAGCTCGACATCGACATCGCAGACGGCGAGTTCCTCGTCGTCGTCGGCCCCTCCGGCTGCGGCAAGTCCACCGCACTGCGTATGCTCGCCGGCCTCGAGGAGGTCAACGAGGGCCGGATCTGGATCGGTGACCGAGACGTCACCAACCTCTCCCCCAAGGACCGCGACGTGGCCATGGTCTTCCAGAACTACGCGCTCTACCCCCACATGTCGGTGGCCGACAACATGGGCTTCGCCCTGAAGATCGCCGGCGTCGAGAAGTCCGAGATCCGCAAGCGCGTCGAGGAGGCCGCCAAGATCCTCGACCTCGAGCCCTACCTCGAGCGCAAGCCCAAGGCCCTCTCCGGTGGTCAGCGCCAGCGCGTCGCCATGGGCCGCGCGATCGTGCGCTCCCCCCAGGTCTTCCTCATGGACGAGCCGCTGTCGAACCTCGACGCCAAGCTCCGCGTCCAGACCCGCACCCAGATCGCCTCGCTGCAGCGCCGCCTCGGTGTCACGACCGTCTACGTCACCCACGACCAGGTCGAGGCCATGACGATGGGTGACCGGATCGCCCTGCTCAAGGACGGTCTTCTCCAGCAGGTGGCCAGCCCCCGCGAGATGTATGACCGCCCCGCCAACGTGTTCGTCGCCGGCTTCATCGGCTCCCCCGCGATGAACCTCATCACCGTCCCCGTGACCGAGGACGGCGTGAAGTTCGGCAGCCACAAGGTCGAGGTCGAGCGCGGTGTGCTGTCCCGTGCCGGCAGCCATGTCATCGTCGGCGTGCGTCCCGAGGACGTCCAGGTCCGCACCGAGGACGACGGCCTCGAGATCGAGGTCGACGTCGTGGAGGAACTCGGCGCCGACGCCTATGTCTACGGCCGCCCGGTCGCCAAGGAGATCACCCTCGAAGGAAGCGAGGAGGGTGGCGAGCGTCCGTTCATCGCCCGCGTCGACGGCCGAAACGTCCCCGAGAAGGGTCAGCACATCTACGTCTTCCCGAACGCCGAGCACCTCCACGTGTTCCACCAGGAGACCGGCGAGCGTCTCGCCTGAGTCGAGATCTCTCAGCCCAGTGGTGGGTCGGCGCGTCATGCGTCGGCCCACCACTGTCTTCCCCCCGTCCGTCGGCTGATCGCCCAGACCAGAGAGGTTCCGGATGGCCCTGGAGATCACTGCCGCGCGGCCTGACCCGGCCCTTCTCGACCTGCCGTGGAGCACCCCGCTCGAGGAGTGGCCGGAGGATCTGCTCGCGGCCTTCCCGCGCGGTATCTCCCGGCACATCGTCCGCTTCGTCAAGATCTCGGGGCGGGTCGTGGCGATCAAGGAGATCAAGACCGACATCGCGCGTCGTGAGTACGAGATGCTCCGGAACCTGCGCCGCCTCGGGCTTCCGGCGGTCGAGCCCTGGGCCGTCGTCGCGGGACGGGTCACGCCGGCCGGAGATCCGATCGACGGGTGCCTCATCACCCGGCATCTTCAGTTCTCCCTGCCTTATCGCGCGCTGTACAGCCAGTCGTTGCGTAGGGGGACCGCGAGCCGGCTGATCGACGCTCTGGCAGTTCTCCTCGTGCGGCTTCACCTCGCCGGGTTCTGGTGGGGTGACGTCTCCCTGTCGAACACGCTGTTCCGGCGGGATGCCGGTGCCTTCGCCGCGTATCTCGTCGACGCGGAGACCGGCGAGCTGCGTGAGCAGCTCTCCGACGGCCAGCGCGAGCACGACCTCGACATCGCCCGGGTCAACATCGCCGGTGAGCTCATGGACCTCGAGGCCGGTGGGCTGCTCCAGGAGGACCGCGACCCTGTCGAGGTGAGCGAACGGATCATGACCCGCTATCGCGAGCTGTGGCAGGAGCTGACGGGCACCGAGATCGTCGACACCGGGGAACGGTGGCGCGTCGATGAGCGGGTCCGCCGGCTCAACGACCTCGGTTTCGACGTCGGCGAGCTGGAGATGACGACCGATATCGGCGGCACGAGCATCCAGATCCATCCCAAAGTCGTTGATGCCGGCCATAACTCACGTCGGCTGCTCCGTCTCACCGGTCTCGACGTCCGGGAGAACCAGGCGCGGAGGCTGCTCAACGACCTCGACGCATACCGATCGTATTTCGGTCGTCAGGCCGATGACGAGGAATCGGTGGCCTTCGACTGGCTGCGCGAGATCTACGAGCCTCTGACCCGGACCGTCCCCCCGGAGCTGCCTCGCAAGATCGAGCCGGCCGAGTTCTTCCACGAGCTGCTCGAACACCGCTGGTATCTCTCGGAGCGGCATCAGCGGGACTTCTCGCTCGAGGAGGTCAAGGCCGACTATCTCACCCATGTCCTGCCCACGAAGCCGGACGAGAAAGATGTGCTCGGCGTCGACACCGTTGAGATGCCCGTGATCGCCTCGGAGGACTGAGCCCCACGTGGACGAGGTCGGTCGCGGGCTGACGTCAGGGCCGAAGGAGCTCCAGGCCGGGAAGATTCCGGGCGATCGTGTAGAGCAGGGTGACCACGGCGAGGGCTATCGCCACCCAGTTCGGCGGGTTGAGCACGAACCGCTCACCCTTCCAGCGCAGCCACACCCAGCGGCCGAAACCGAGAGCCAGCAGGAGCAGCAGCGGGGGCAGGAGCGGGTTGGCGGCGAACGCCGCGCCTACGTCGCCGTTGAGGAGACTGTGCAGGCAGCGGGCGGTGCCGCAACCCGGGCAGTAGAGCCCGGTCAGGGCATAGATCGGGCAGAGCGGGTAGCCGCCGGCGGTGTAGGGGCTGACCGAGCGGGTGTAGAGCATGCCGGCCAGGCCCCCGGCGGTGAGGACGGCGGGCAGGCCGAGTCGAGCGACCCGCTCAGCAGTGCGCTGGCCGGGTCGCTCGGTCGTGGTGAGGCTCATGCTGATCGTGCTCCGAAGGACAATGATCTAGCCCGCCGCGGCACGCTGGCGCGCGACTTCGTACAACGTGACACCCACGGAGATCCCGGCGTTGAGCGACTCGACAGCCGAGGACATCGGC
>JAAYSB010000390.1 GCA_012518475.1 Intrasporangiaceae bacterium
CCGCCCCTACCGGCACGGCCAGCGAGGCGGAGTACTTCGAGATCAGCGTGACCGAGCGCGTCGACCCCGAGCTGGTCCGCGCAGCCCTGGACGAGGCCCTGCCGGACGGCCTCGACGTCATCGAGGTGGTCGAGGCAGGCCCGGGCTCGCTCGCGGAGCGACTCCAGGCCAGTGAGTGGGAGATCGGCTTCCCCGGGACCGACCCCGAGCACGTGCGCGGTGCCGTCGAACGGCTCATGGCAGCCGACTCGGCCCCGGTGACGCGGACCTTCAAGACCGGCCCGAAGACCTTCGACGCCCGCGCCGCGATCGTCGACGCGCAGGTGAGCATCGAGGGGGCAGACCCGCGCAGGTGTGCGATACTGCGGTTGGTCGTGCAACACACCACACCCGTTGTCCGACCCGACGACATCCTGACCGCGCTGCGATCAGTGGCCGACCTTGAGAGCGCCGCGTCACCTGTGGTGACGCGCCGAGCCCAAGGGCTACTGCGGACCGCACCCGCTGGGGTGGCCGATCCACTGGCTGCCGACAAGGACGCCGCCGGCAGCTGAGAGGGTGACGCGCGAGCCGCGAACCTGATCGGCTGTAGCTGCCTGACTTCCGCGGCGAGTGCGCCTTCGTATGCGCACCCGTCGCGATTCGACACCGAGCACCGGGTGCTCCGAGGTGATCGACGTTCCAAGCGTCGTTCACGGGTGTGGCTGGGATACCCGGATGACCACTGGAGGGATGCCTGATGGCTTCCGAACCCACCGCACCTGACGCGAACGAACCCACTGCGGAGGCGACCGTCGAGTCGGCCCCCGCCCCGGAGAAGAGGACCGCTCGCAAGCGGGCGACGAAGAGCACGAGCCGTGCCCGCAAGACCACGACCGCGCCACCAGCCGGCGAGGTGCTCGAGGAGACCGACCCGGTCGACCAGCCTGAGCAGGCCGAGCGGGTCGAGCAGGCTGCCGCCGACAGCGCGGACGACACCACCGAGCTCGCCCCCGCCCCGGCTGCCCGCACTCGCCGGTCCCGCAAGAAGGCAGCGCCGGTCGAGCCGGCCCAGCAGCCCGACGTGGACTCCGCCACCGCCGACGAGGCCGCTCCCGAGCCCGCCGAGCCTGTCGACAGTGCGGTCGAGCCTGCGGACACGGCCACCGAGACAACGGCGAACGAGAGCGACCCCGACGAGCCTGAGATCGACGAGACTGAGAACCTCGAGGTTGAGGACGCCGCCGAGCAGGCCGCGACCGTCCCCAGCTTCGGGCTCCTGTTCCAGGCACCTGAGCCGGTCGCCCCGCGCCGCCGCCGCGCCACCTCCGCTGCCGGGGCTCCGACCTCCGCGACATCGAGCGGCTCCGAGTCCGGCGACGACGACTCCAACGAGGGCGCTGCCACGGATCGCTCCGCGGCGCCCGGCCGCGAGGCCTCCGCTGAGACGGAGACCGACGCCGAACAGGACGACTCGACCAACGGCAGCGATGAGGGTGACTCCGGCACGACCCGGCGCTCGCGCCGCCGCGGTGGACGTGGCCGCCGCGCCCGCGGGAGCGAGGACTCCGCCGGCGAGGACACCCAGCAGGAGCAGGGCGCACGGACGTCCGGAGCCACGGACTCGAGCACTGACGCCGGTGACAGCGACGACGTCGACTCCCGCAGCCAGGACGGTGACTCCGCCGACGACAGCGCCGAGGGCAGCTCGAGCAGCCGTCGCCGTCGCCGCCGCCGTCGGAGCTCCGATGGCGTTGCTGACTCGGACTCCGACGAGAGTCGTGGAGCACGTGCGCGCGAGCAGGTGACCGGTCTCAAGGGCTCGACCCGCCTCGAGGCCAAGAAGCAGCGCCGCCGCGAGGGCCGAGAGGCCGGCCGACGCCGCCAGATCATCACCGAGGCCGAGTTCCTCGCTCGCCGTGAGAGCGTCGAGCGGGTCATGGTCGTGCGCGAGCGCGCAGCCGCCCGGGGCTCGAAGGGCGCCGAGGCACAGACCCAGATCGGTGTCCTCGAGGACGGCGTCCTCGTCGAGCACTACGTCTCCCGCGAGACCGGGGCCTCGATGATCGGCAACGTCTATCTCGGCCGGGTGCAGAACGTCCTGCCTTCGATGGAGGCCGCCTTCGTCGACATCGGCAAGGGGCGCAACGCGGTCCTGTATGCCGGCGAGGTCAACTGGGACGCAGCCGGCCTCGAGGGCAACATGCCCAAGCGCATCGAGAACGCGCTCACCTCCGGTGACACGGTCCTGGTCCAGGTCACCAAGGACCCGATCGGCCACAAGGGCGCACGCCTCACCTCGCAGATCTCGCTCCCGGGACGATTCCTCGTCTATGTGCCCGAGGCTTCCATGACGGGCATCTCGCGCAAGCTCCCGGACACCGAGCGGGCCCGCCTGAAGTCCATCCTCAAGAAGATCGTCCCGGACGATGCGGGTGTCATCGTGCGCACCGCAGCCGAGGGCGCCTCGGAGGAGGAGCTCACCGCCGACATCGAGCGCCTCACCAAGGCCTGGGACCGGATCCGGACCAAGTCCGAGAAGGCCGCGAAGCGCAAGGGGGGCGCCCCGGTCCTCCTCCACGGGGAGCCCGACCTGACCGTCAAGGTGATCCGTGACGTCTTCAACGAGGACTTCACCTCCCTCGTCGTCTCCGGGGACAAGGCCTGGGACGAGGTCTCCGAGTACCTCGAGGACGTCGCCCCCGAGCTGGCCAAGCGGCTGATCCGCTGGACCGCCGAGAAGGATCTGTTCAGCGAGTACCGCGTGGACGAGCAGCTCGCCAAGGCTCTCGACCGAAAGGTGTGGCTGCCCTCGGGCGGCTCGCTCGTCATCGACCGCACGGAGGCGATGACCGTCGTCGACGTCAACACCGGCAAGTTCGTCGGGTCCGGGGGCAACCTCGAGGAGACGGTCACGAAGAACAACATCGAGGCGGCCGAGGAGATCGTGCGTCAGCTGCGGCTGCGCGACATCGGCGGCATCATCGTCATCGACTTCATCGACATGGTCCTCGAGGTCAACCGCGACCTCGTCGTCCGGCGCCTGCTCGAGTGCCTCGGCCGGGACCGCACCAAGCACCAGGTCGCCGAGGTCACCTCGCTCGGCCTGGTCCAGATGACC
>JAAYSB010000391.1 GCA_012518475.1 Intrasporangiaceae bacterium
AAGGTGAAGCAGAAGGCGCCGCGCAGCAGCGGGAGCACCTCGAGGGCGCGCTCATGCAGCGAGCGCTGCGGGGAGTCGGTCAGCAGTGCGGTGACCAGGGCGGTGTCGGTGGTGTTGCCGCGGCGCAGCTCGCCGGTCAGGCCCGAGTCGGCCCCGCGGGAGCGGACGAGTTCACGCAGCTCGGCGGAGTTGGTGAGGTTGCCGTTGTGGGCGAGGGCGACGGTGCTGTCCTCGTGGCCGCCGAGTGTCGGCTGGGCGTTCTCCCACGTCGAGCCACCGGTCGTCGAGTAGCGGCAGTGTCCGATCGCGATGTGTCCCCCGAGGGAGGCCAGGGCACGCTCGTCGAAGACCTGCGAGACCAGACCCATGTCCTTGTAGACGAGGAGCCGGTGCCCGTCGCTCGTCGCGATGCCGGCGCTCTCCTGGCCGCGGTGCTGCAGCGCGTAGAGCCCGTAGTAGGTGAGCTTGGCGATGTCCTCGCCCGGCGCCCACACGCCGAAGACACCGCAGGCGTCCTGCGGCCCCTTCTCTCCGGGGAGCAGGTCGTGGGTCAGGGATCCGTCACCGCGTGGCACGTGCTTCAGTCTCCCACAGCCAACGACGATGGGGTATGCGGTGCGCTCCGCTCCCCGCCCGGTGCCTGGTCAGCGGTAACGCCGCTCGAGGACGATGTCGGTCAGCACCCCGGCGATCGCGCCGATCACGGCCCCGAGCAGACCGAAGGCGAGGACCATGAACATGAGCGCCGCGTTCTCCGAGAACAGCACCGAGGGGTTGCCGCTGAAGATGGAGATGAGGGCTCCGACGATGGCTCCGACGACAGCACCGGTGCCGATGAAGGCCACGAAGTTGGGATAGCGACGGGGTTTCACGCGGTCCACGATACGTCCCCGGCCTGCTTCCCGCCTCGCCACACCTTCCACATACCAGCCGAACGGCGACGCACCCGCCCGCCAGTTCTCTCCAAAGACCAGCCAAACGGCGCCGCCGTCTGTCCGCCACCGCTCGGCCAGGGTCAGACCCGGTCGGCGATGACGACGAAGTTCGCAACCCGGTGCCCGTCGCCGCGGAAGCCGAACGCGTCGTCGCACGTGACGATGGCCAGCCGCTCGACCGAGGTGTTCTCCCCCCAGACCCAGCCATCGGTCGTGAGGTCATCCTTGTCGACGACCTCGGCCCGGACGACGCGATAGCTGTGCGAGCTGCCATCGGCGTCGGTGAGCTCGACCACGTCGCCGATCTCGACCTCACGGAGGTCGGCGAAGCGGTCCGGCTGTCCTCCGGCAGTGACATGGCCGGCGATGACTGCAGTGCCGATCTCGCCGGGGGCGACCCGGCCGTGGCCGGTGTACCACATGACCGTTCCAGCGGGCGGGTTGATCCGACCGTCGCGCAGACCCTCGGCGTGCAGGTCCGCGTCCAGGGCGATGTCAGGGATCTGCAGGGAGATCCCCGAGGTCTGCACCGGGGCGCTCGGCGGCGGTTCGGCCGTGGCCTCGGCCCCGCCGGGGGTCGCTCCCTTCGCGGTGGCGCTGGGATCCTGCGCGGCATCGGTGCTCGTGCTGTCGGCACCGGGGCTGGGCGAGCCCGTCGCTGCGGCCGGGGAGGTCGGCGGGGCAGCTGCCTCCCCCGGCACGGAGTCGGCGCCGCGCAGGACCCAGACAAGGATCAGCGCGGCGCCGACGAGAGCGACGAGCGCGCCCACGAAAAGTGGGCGACGCCGCATCAGCTGGTGAACGCCTGACGACGGCGGGCCACGAGGACGGCCGCCGCTGCGAGGAGCAGCGTCAGGCCCGCGAGGGCACCGACCGGCCCGGTGACGTCGTCAGCCGGGATGTCGGTCTCGACGACCGGGCCGGGCGTGACCGGCGGCTTCGGGGTCTCGAGCGCCGTGACGACGAGCGGGACCTTGACCACAGTGCCCGACGGGTCGGCCACGAGCGTGAGGACCGTCTCGCCGCCCGGGAGGTCAGCCGGGAGGGTGAAGGTCACGTCGCTGATGCCGTCCCGGGTCGGGACACCGTCGATGCGCTCTGTGGTGATGTCCGCAGTGCCGACCTCGACGTCGCCGACCATGATCGTGAAGGAGGTGTTGTCGGGGGAACCCAGACTGGTCAGGTCCATGCCCGAGACGGTGAACGTGACCGACTCACCGGCGGTCGCCTCGAGCGGCAGCGCACTGTGAACAGCGACGCCGTTCTTCTCGAAGTTCGGCGACACCGGCGAGTGCTGGCCCATGTAGTTCATGAAGACGTCAGTGTCGATGAGGCCGGAGTCCCTGCTGTTCGTGCCCTCCTGGAGAACCGTGAAGTTGTCTCCGCCGGAGATCAGGAACGAGCCGCTGGCGATGGTGAAGGTCGTAGCCGGGTCCATGGGAGCACCGTCGAACCAGATGCCCGTGACCCGTTCGCCCGCAGCACGGTCGGGGTCGTACGTGTACCGCACGTTGTCGGAGAGCCCGAGCTTGAGGAACGCCCGTGAGGAGCCCTCCGGCTGCCACTGCTGCTCCAGGAGTTCCTTGAACTGCGCACCGGTGATGTCGATGACCTGCATCGTGTTCGCGAACGGGTGAACCGAGGCTGCCTCGGCGTAGGTGACCTCACCGTCCGCCTCGACCCCGCCGGCCTCGTAGAAGAGCTCAGCGCGCAGGCCACCGGGGTTCATGATGCCGATATCGGCACCCGGGCGGCCGGGCTGCTGCATACCCCACAGCCAGGCGTTGGCGGTGAGGTTGCCGAGGGTGCTCTCGCGGAGGCGGTTGTCGCGCGATTCGCCCTCGTGTGCGGTGGTGATGTCGGCGGTCACCTCTCCGATGACCTCACGACCGAGTACCTCGGCCTCTGCTGTTGCCTCCTCCGCGATGGCGACGGCCGCCTGGTAGCGGGCGTTGTCGGCGCACGGCGCCGACCACGCGTCGTCCGGCTCAGCCGGGATGGCGACGTTGCTGGAGGTGTACTGCGTGACCTCACCGGTCTCCGGGTCGAACCCGAGCTCGACGACACCCACGGGGTCGCCGTAGCTGCCGCTCTGGAGGATCGGTCGGGTTCCGCTGTCGGTCGGCCCGTCCCACACATACGACAGGTGCGTGTGGCCGGTGAAGATCGCGTCGACCTCGTCGGAGGTGTCGTTGACGATCGAGGCGAAGACGCCCCCGGCTGCCACCTGGTTCTCCAGGCTGTCCGAGCCGCCAGCGCCCTCGTGGTACTGGGCAATGATGATGTCGGCCTCGCCGTTGCTGTCGTCGTCGTCGCTGAGCTGAGCAGCAACGCGGTTCACGGCATCGACCGGGTTGCCGAAGTCGATCATCTGGATTCCGGCCGGGGAGACCATCGACGCGGTCTGCTCTGTGACCGCGCCGATGACCGCCACCGACAGGCCGTTGACGGCGAAGAGCTCATACTCGTCGAGAGCCGGAGTCGTGGTCCCGCGCTCGTAGACGTTCGCGCCGAGGTGGGCGAAGTCGGCGCGAGGAATGACCCGGTCGGTCAGGTCGGTGAAACCGCGGTCGAACTCGTGGTTGCCAACCGCTGACGCCTGCAGCCCGAGTGCGTTGAGGTAGTCGATCGTCGGGTTGTCCTGCTGGCTCGAGGAGACGAACGGCGTGGCGCCAATGTTGTCTCCGGCTGATAGGAGCAGGTAGTTCCCCTCGCCGGCCGCGTTCTGCTGACGCACAACGTTGCAGGCGAAGTTGAGGCCGATCGAGCCATCGATCCGGCCGTGGAAGTCGTTGATGTTGATGATGGAGACCTTCGTCAGACCCTCATCAAGCGACTCCACGTTCGTCGCAGCCAGCGCTGGGGCCAGGCCCGTCACCGTGATCGCTGCTGCTCCGACTGCGGCAGTCGCCGCTCTTGCCCGCCACGCCATTCCGGCCTCCGATGAGTGCTGTGCTGATAGGTCGCTGATGCTGAGTATGAGTTGCCGGGACGGTGCCCTGCATGGCGCACCGTCTACTTCGGCCGGTCACGCTGGCCGAGGCATACCGATGATCCTCTATCACGAGAGCGGCCGGGGGAAGGAATGGGACGTGGCGAATCGGTGAACGGCAGAAAAATCTACGCCGGACGCACCCGGACTCAGCCGAGCGGGAGGACCTCGCTCAGGTCAGCGCGGATCCCGCTCTCGCGGACTGCTCCGGCCGCCCTCGCGGTCGCCCAGTCGAGCCTGCCGGTGCACAACGCCAGCCAGGTCTGCGCGTCCGTCTCGACGACGTTCGGCGGCGTTCCCCGGGTATGCGTGGGTCCGGCGATCGCCTGGGCCGCCCCGAACGGCGGCACCCGCACCTCGACGCTGCGCCCCGGGTGCCTGGTCGCCAGCTCCTCGAGGGTGTAGCGCACAGCGGTGGCGAGCTCGCTCCGTCCGGTTGCCTCGGGGTCGGTGGACCAGGACTCGAGGGCGGCAGCCCCCGAGTCCATCGGGATCCGGCGGCGCGGCGGCACCCGTCAGCCGCCGAAGCTGGGGCCGACGAGAGCGATCATCAGGGCAACGACGGCTGCGCCGGCCACGGCGAGGACGATCAGCCGCAGGGTGGCCTGCCGGGACCGCTGCTCGCGCCGTTCGTCGTCGAAGCGGTCGTCGAAGCGGTCGTCGAATCCGTCGAAGTCCTCGTCCAGCTCCTGCATGCCCTCACGGTACGTGCGAACCCTGACATCGTGGGTGGTCAGGTGCCCATGGACCGTCACACCTCGGTCCGACACATCCACCTGCCTCACCGCTCGGAGGTAGGCGTCAGCCGACGTGGACCCGCGCGTTGCGGAACATCCGCAGCCAGGGGCTCTCGTCCTCGATGGCGCCGCTCGTCCACGACATCTGGACGTTGCGCTGGACCCGCTCGGGGTGCGGCATGATCGCCGTGAACCGCCCGTCGGACGTCGTCACCGCAGTCAGGCCACCCGGTGATCCGTTCGGGTTGAGGGGGTATGCCTCGGTCGGCTCCCCGGACGCGGTGACGTAGCGCGCGACCCGGTGGACCGCGTCGATGTCCCCGCGGGCGGCGAAGTTCGCGAAACCCTCACCGTGGGCGACCGCGATGGGCAGGAGCGATCCGGCCATCCCCGCGGTGAAGATCGAGGGCGACTCGAGGACCTCGACCAGAGAGAGTCGCGCCTCGTACTGCTCAGAGGCATTGCGGGTGAACCGCGGCCACGCCTCGGCACCGGGGATGTGGTCGGCGAGGGCGGCGAACATCTGGCAGCCGTTGCAGATCCCGAGCCCGAAGGTGTCCTCGCGGTGGAAGAACTCGTGGAACATCTCCGTGAGCCGGTCGTTGAAGAGGACCGAGCGCGCCCATCCCTCACCGGCGCCGAGGGTGTCACCGTAGGAGAAGCCGCCGCACGCGACCAGACCGACGGCCTCGCGCAGGTCGAACCGGCCGCTCTGCAGGTCGGTCATGTGGACGTCCCAGGCCTCGAAGCCGGCGCGGTCGAACGCGAAGGCGGTCTCGACGTGGCTGTTGACGCCCTGCTCGCGCAGGATCGCGACCTTCGGTCGCACACCCGTGTTGAGGTATGCGGCGCTCACGTCCTCGCTCGGATCGAAGGTTGTGCGCAGCGTCAGGACCGGCTCGGCCGAGCCGGCCAGGCCGTGCTCGCTGTCCGCTGACGCGGGGTTGTCCCGCAGAGCGGCGATCCGCCAGGACACCTCGTCCCAGGCCTGCTGGAGGTCGAGAACGGACTCGTCCAGCAGGACGGACTCGGACCGGTCGGCGCAGCGGACCCGGACCCTGCGGTCCTGGGCGGTCGTGCCGACCACGGAGGCGGCGAGGTTACGGGACTCGAGCAGAGCCAGCGCAGCCCCGACATCGTCGGTGTCGACGGCGAGCACGACTCCCAGCTCCTCGGCGAAGAGGGAGTCCACGCTCTCGACCGCGAGGTCGAGACCGAGTCCACCGGCGAAGGCCATCTCGCACGCAGCCGCCCACAGCCCGCCGTCGGAGCGGTCGTGATAGGCCCGCACGAGGTCCTTCGCGCGCAACTCGCCCAGTGCCTCGGCCAGATCGCGGACCAGCGCAGGGTCGTCGAGATCGGGAACGGTGCCACCGAACTCACGCATCGTGAGCGCCGCGACCGAGCCCCCGAGCCGGTTCGCCCCGCGCCCCAGGTCGACGAGGACGAGGCTCTGTCCGGGCCCGACCTGAGGAGTCCACGTCCCGCGGACGTCGGGCAGCGAGGCGAAGGCGGTGACGACGAGCGAGACGGGGGAGGTGACCTGACGGGCATCACCTGTGTCCGGGTCGGCCCACTTCGTCCGCATCGACAGTGAGTCCTTGCCGACCGGGACTGAGATGCCCAGGGCAGGACACAGCTCCATCGCGACGGCATGGACGGTGTCGAACAGCGCGGCATCCTCGCCGGGTTCGCCACAGGCCGCCATCCAGTTGCACGACAGCTTGACCGACGACAACGAGGAGATCGGTGCCGCAAGGAGATTCGTCAACGCCTCCCCGACCGCGAGGCGACCGGAGGCGGGGGCATCGACGGCAGCCACGGGCATCCGCTCCCCCGACGCCATCGCCTCACCGGCGAGACCGACGAAGTCGGCGAGGGTGACGGCCACATCGGCCACCGGGACCTGCCACGGGCCGACCATCTGGTCCCGGTGGGTGAGTCCCCCGACTGTCCGGTCGCCGATCGTGATGAGGAAGCGCTTGGACGCGACGGTCGGGTGCCGGAGAACGTCATAGGCGAGGCCTCGCAGGTCGACCTCTCCCAGATCAAGGTCGGCCGTGGAGCGCTCGATCCTCGTGACATCGCGGGTCATTCGCGGCGGCTTGCCGAGAAGGACCTCCATCGGCATGTTCACGGGAACGTCGCCGTCAAGGTCCCCTGCGTCTTCGCCCGACACGTTGTCCTCGCCTCTGGCGACGACGAGCCGTCCGTCGGCGCGGGCGGTGCCGACCACCGCATACGGGCAGCGCTCCCGCTCACAGAGGGCGGCGAACGCCTCGAGGGACTCAGGGGCCAGAGCGATGACATAGCGCTCCTGGCTCTCGTTCGACCAGATCTCCTTCGGCGCCAGGCCGGTCTCCTCGAGAGGCACCGAGGACAGGTCGAAGAAGGCACCGAGACCGGCCCCGTCGACGAGCTCGGGGAAGGCGTTCGACAGGCCTCCGGCGCCGACGTCGTGGATGGCGAGGATGGGGTTCTCATCCCCGAGGGACCAGCAGTGGTTGATGACCTCCTGGGCACGCCGCTCGATCTCGGGGTTGCCGCGCTGGACGGAGTCGAAGTCGAGCTCGGCCACGTTGGCCCCGGCGGCCATCGACGAGGCGGCGCCCCCGCCCATACCGATCCGCATGCCCGGCCCCCCGAGCTGGACGAGGAGGGTGCCTTCGGGGAACTCGATCTTCTCGACCTGCTCGGCCGAGATCGTCCCGAGGCCGCCGGCGCTCATGATCGGCTTGTGATAGCCGCGGCGGATGCCGTCGACGGTCTGCTCATAGACGCGGAAGAACCCACCGAGCGCGGGGCGGCCGAACTCGTTGTTGAAGGCTGCTGCCCCGAGTGGGCCGTCGATCATGATGTCGAGAGGGGTGGCGATGTGGTCCGGCGCGCCGTAGACCTCCTCCTCCCACGGCTCTGTGGAGCCGGGCAGCGCGAGGTTCGAGACGGCGAACCCGGTCAGGCCCGCCTTGGGCTGGGAGCCGCGCCCGGTCGCCCCCTCGTCCCGGATCTCGCCGCCGGCGCCGGTGGCAGCGCCGGGGAACGGGCTGATCGCCGTCGGGTGGTTGTGGGTCTCGACCTTCATGAGGACGTGGACCTCGCCCTCACGAAGGGCATAGGGCGACGGTTCCGAGCCCGAGCCGGGGAGGAACCTCGAGCGCCGTCCACCGGCCATGACCGAGGCGTTGTCCTTGTAGGCGACGACCGTGCCCTCGCCGCTCACCGCCTCCGTGTGCCGGATCATCCCGAACAGGCTGCGGGGCTGTGCCTCTCCGTCGACGACGAAGTCGG
>JAAYSB010000392.1 GCA_012518475.1 Intrasporangiaceae bacterium
CTGCCGCCAAGATCGCCGGGAGCATCGACGGCTACATCGGCACCGACGGTGAGACGTATGCCGGGGCGACCGCCAAGAGCCTCATCCTGGCCCTCGCGCTGGGCCTGAACCCCACCGACTTCGGCGGTGTCGACCTCCTCGCGACCCTCGACTCCCTCGAGCAGGGCTCCGGTGCTGATGCCGGACGGTTCAGCGACCGCTCGGAGTACGGCGACTACTCGAACATCCTCGTCCAGTCCTTCGCAGTCCTCGGTCTCGAGGGCGCCGGGGTCGGGGCGAGCCAGGCTGCTGTCGACTACCTCATCTCGGCCCAGTGCGACGACGGCGGCTTCGCCCTCAACACCGGTGGGGCGACCTGCGTGAGCGACCCTGACGCGACCGCTCTGGCCGTCCAGGCGCTGCTCGTCTCGCCGTGTGCGACCGACGCGTCCGTCACCGCTGCGATCGACTACCTCGTCGGACGCCAGGCCGGGAACGGCGGGTTCGGCGGCGGCGCCACGACCGAGGGCGTCAACGCGAACTCGACCGGTCTCATCGGCGCGACCCTTGCGACGGCCGGACTCGACGAGTCGGCTGCCGCTGCGGAGTACCTCCTCACCATGCAGTACGGCTCGGGCTTCCCCGAGGCACTCCGGGGCGGATTCGCCTACGACGCCAAGGCGCTGGCCGAGCGTGCCGCTGCCGGCGCTGACGCCGCGGTTGTCGACCAGGACCGCCGCACGACCGTCCAGGCCGTCCTTGGCCTGACCGGAACGTCATATGCCGACCTCGTCGGGGCCCTCGCCAACGCTCCGGAGCGGACCTGCTCCGTGCACGTCGAGCCGCCGGCCCCGCCTGCTCCGGGACCGATCGTCGAGACCGACATCGTCGCGACCGGCAACGACGTCGCGCCGTTCGCCCTGCTCGCGACCCTGCTGCTCCTCGCCGGTGGAGGTGTGGTCGTCGCGACGCGCGAACGCGGCGCGCAGCAGTGAGCCGCCTCGGCGCGTTGCTGGGACGTCGCCTACGCCGGGGTGCGGTGGCCGTGATTGCGGCCACCGCCCTCGGCTGGGCCGGCCTGGTCGGTGCCGCTGCACCGGCTCAGGCTGCCGCCTGCTCGTCCACCGACTCGGGCGTGACGGTCGTCGTGACGTTCCCCGGCGGCAGCACGAGCGTGCGCTGCGCCGGGGGCGATCCCGACAGTGGCGCCTCGGCGCTCCAGGGCGCCGGGTTCTCGATCACCCAGGTCCAGACCCAGCCCGGGTTCATCTGCCGGATCGACGGCGCGCCCGCGTCCGACGCCTGTGTCCGGACCCCGCCGACGTCGGCGTACTGGTCGTACTGGACCGCGCAGCCCGGCGGCTCGTGGAGCTATATCTCGACCGGAGCGTTCAGCCGCAACCCTGCTCCGGGCTCGGTCGAGGGCTGGTCCTTCGGCGCCGGCGCGCCCCCGGCTGTCGCTCCCCCACGGATCGAGGCACCGGCGCCGCCTCCCCCGTCGACCACTCCGGCTCCGCGTCCGACGACCAGTGCTCCAGCGCCTGCTCCCTCGACGAAGGCTCCGGCACCACGGCCATCCGCCACCGCTCCGGCACCTCGGACGACGACCTCCCGGCCGGCGAGTTCGGGCGGTGGTTCTCAGGGAACTCCCGCTGCCACATCGACCGGAGGCTCCGAGGCTGGGTCGGCTGCTGCGGCCACTGCCGGTGGCAGCGAATCAGCAACGGGCTCAGCGACCGCCTCCGCAACCGAGGCTGCGACGAGCTCAGCGAGTGAAACTGCCTCCGAGACGGCAGAGGCCACCGCAACTGAGACCGCGGAGGGCGCAGCCACCACCGGCGCTCCCACTGCAGAGACCGTGGCAGCCGGGACGTCCGAGAGCGGCACCGGCACCTCGGTGGGCACGCTCACCGGCCTCGGCGTCGCCGCGCTGCTGCTCGGTACCGCCGGTTGGATGGGGTGGCGACGACGAACCGCTCCCTGAGCTCTCTGACGAGCCGACTGACTGAGGCCCTCCCCCGCTCGCTCCACCCCGGAGCGTGGTGGGGGTGGGCCCTGTCGCTCGCCGTCGTCGCGAGCCTGACGACGAACCCGCTCATCCACCTGCTGCTCATCGCGGTGCTCACGCTCGTCGTCACAGCCCGGCGGGGGGACTCCCCATTCGCCCGGGCCTTCCGCCTCTATGTCATCCTCGCTGGCGTCATCATCGGCATCCGGGTCGTCCTGCACCTGCTCGTCGGCCTGAAGTTCGGCACGATCGAGCTCGTGCGGCTGCCGACGATCGGCCTGCCCTCCTGGGCCGCGGGCATCGTCCTCGGCGGGACCGTCTATCTCGAGGGCCTGCTCCGCGCCGTCATCGAGGGACTGCGGCTCGGGACGATCATCATCTGCGTCGGCGCCGCCAATGCGCTGGCGAACCCCAAGCGTCTCCTGCGCGTCTTCCCCGCCGCCCTCCATGACATCGGCACCGCTCTCGTCGTCGCCGTCTCCGTCGCACCGCAGCTCGCCGAGAGCGTCGTGCGCGTCATGCGGGCCCGACGGCTGCGCGGGGACCACCGCAAGGGGCTGCGGGCGATCAAGCACATCGCCGTCCCGATCCTGCACGACACCCTCGAGCGCTCCATCCAGCTCGCTGCCTCGATGGCCTCCCGCGGCTACGGCCGCCGCGAGCTTCTCGACCCGCGGGACGAGAAGGTGACGACGGCGCTGACCTTCGGCGGGCTCATGCTCGCGATGCTCGGCCTCTACGGTGTCTTCGTGACGGTCGGCTTCTCGCTCTCCTCCTGGCCGCTGCTCGCAGCGGGTCTGCTCGTGAGCTATGCCGGACTGAGGCGAGCCGGTCGACAGGTCCGACGCACCGCATACCGACCGGATCCGTGGCGCGCGGCGGAGTGGGTGACGGTCGGCAGCGGGGTGATCGCCGCGCTGGCGGTGTTCGTGGCGCGGCGGATCGATCCCGCGGGGATGATCCTGCCGCTCGAGCCGCTCGGGTGGCCGCAGCTCCCGGTCCTCGTCCTTATCGGGCTGCTCGTCGCTGCCCTACCGGCGTTCCTCACTCCGCCTCCGCGGCTGTCGCGCACGGCGCCACGAGTGCGTGAGGCGGTCTCGGTATGAGTCTCATCTCGCTGCGCCACGTCACGCTCACCTACGCCGCCGAC
>JAAYSB010000393.1 GCA_012518475.1 Intrasporangiaceae bacterium
CTGCCTAATGTTCGGAGCAGTCCCCGAATCGGCGGTGGGCACGACATGGGCAGGAGATCCGGGAATGGATCCACAGCAGGACTCGACAGCAGCGGCGCAGGACCGGCGACGCATCGCCCTGCTCATGGCTGCCCACTTCGAGGCCGAGTCCCGCGTGGGGGTCCGGTCCGACGTTGCTCTCCTCGAGCGCCCTGCCGACGCCGACCACGACGAGACCCCGGCAGCGGTCACTCCCGCCGAGCCGGAGGCGGAGGACGTGGACGACACGAGCCTCGCCGAGGAGGAGGCCGAGGCCGGTCCGGAGACTGCGGACGAGGAGCTCGCCACAGAGAAGCCGCGCAAGAAGAAGCGTGACGAGGCGGACGCTGCACCGCTCGGGACGTCCAAGGCCGTGGAGACGATGTTCCGCAACGCTATTCGCGGCGAGCTCGACATCATCGCCCTCGCGGCGACCAAGGCGAACATCATGATCTCGCTCAACGGCTTCATCATCTCCGCGCTGATGATCTCCGGGGCCTTCCTCTTCAACTCCTCCCCGTCGTTCCTCGTCCCTGCTGCGGTGTTCATCCTCACCTCAGCCGGCTCGATCACCTTCGCGCTGCTTGCCGCCTCGCCCGAGCGGGCCAACTCGCTCGAGTCGCTCAAGGAGTGGTGGCGGGACCGCAAGGCGGGGGAGGCGACGTGGAGCGACCTGTCCGGCTATCTCATGCGGGGAAGCGCCACCAACCACGCCAGTGGCGACCAGCGCAACCTGCTCATCTATGAGGACCGGGTCCAGGTCTCGCACGACGACTTCTGGGGGGAGATGCAGGTGCTGCTCCGCGACCGGGACGAGATCTATCGGCAGATGAGCGACCACCTGTACTGGCTCGGGAAGATGGCCAACCGCAAGTTCAAGCTGCTCAACGTCTCCTACTCGGTATTCCGCTGGGGCCTGGTCGCCTCCATCGCGACCTTCCTCCTCATCAAGTCGACGGTGTGGGCGTTCCCGGCGCTCGCCGACGACGAGGACAGTGCGGTTCCGAACTTCGGCATCGCCGAGTTCTCCGACATCTATGAGCCCTCTGCAGTCCAGCAGATGCCCGACGGCCGCATCCTCGTCGTCGAGGACGAGGCCTCCCGTGCGGTCAACATCCTCACCTTCGGCGACGATGGGCGCCTGGTCGAGGACAACGCCCTCGACCTGAAGGTCACCCGCGGCTTCGGCCGGACCCTCAGTGACCTCGAGGGTCTGTCGGTCGACGACGACGGGTTCATCTATGCGATCACCTCGCACTCGCCGACAAAAAAGGACGATCGCAAGCCCGAGCGGGAGCAGCTGCTCCGCTTTCAGATCAAGGGCGGACAGGTCGGTGACATCGGCTCGTACACCGGGCTGCACACAGCACTCGGGGGCGCCGAGGCACTCAAGGCGAGCATCCTCGAGAAGACCGGTGAGGAGATCGACTTCGACGAGATCAACATCGAGGGCCTCTCCTTCCACAAGGCGACCGGGCAGCTCCTCCTCGGCATGCGCTCGCCGATGGTCGGCGCAGACTCGCTCATCATCGTCATCGAGAACCCCGAGGAGGTCCTCGCCGGAAGCGCTGCACCCCAGTTCGGCGA
>JAAYSB010000394.1 GCA_012518475.1 Intrasporangiaceae bacterium
GAGCCGGTGAGCGCATACGGCGATACCGACTCGAGCTCGTTCATCACCTTCGTGAACTGGCGGTCCGGATAGACGTGCACGGCAAGGATGGGCCCGAAGTACTCGGTCGTGAAGATCTCGTCGACGGGGTTGTCGCCGAGCAGGACGGTCGGGCGCACGAAGTACCCCTCGGAGTCGTCGTACGTCCCGCCGGCGACGACCTCAATGCCGGTCGTGCTGTGGGCCCGGTCGATCGCCTCCTTGTGCTTGGCGAAGGCCCGATCGTCGATCACGGCGCCCATGAAGTTCGACAGGTCCGTGACCGGCCCCATGCTCAGGCCGTTCGTCTGGGAGATGAGGTCGTCCTTGATGACCTTCCACAGCGACCTCGGCACATAGGCGCGTGAGGCGGCCGAGCACTTCTGTCCCTGGTACTCGAAGGCGCCGCGGATCATCGCCGTGCGGAGGACATCCGGGTCGGCAGAGGGGTGGGCGAGAATGAAGTCCTTGCCCCCGGTCTCACCGACGATGCGCGGGTAGTGGCGGTATCCCTCGATGCGGGCACCGATCTCGCGCCAGAACATCTGGAACACCGCGGTGGAGCCGGTGAAGTGCAGACCGGCGAACTCCGGGTGGTCCAGGACGACGTCACTGACCGCCTTGCCATCGCCGGCGACGAGGTTGATGACACCCGGCGGCAGCCCGGCCTCCTCGAGCAGCTCGACGAGGACCTGAGCGGCGAACTGCTGGCTGTGCGCCGGCTTCCACACGACGGTGTTGCCCATGAGCGCCGGAGCGGTGGGCAGGTTGCCGGCGATGGCGGTGAAGTTGAACGGCGTCACCGCATAGACGAAGCCCTCGAGGCTGCGGTAGTCGGTCCGGTTCCACAGCCCGCGACTGTTCGCCGGTGGCTGCTCCTCACGGATCTGGCGGGCGAAGTGGACGTTGAACCGCCAGAAGTCGATGAGCTCGCAGGCAGCGTCGATCTCGGCCTGGTACGCGGTCTTCGACTGCCCGAGCATCGTCGCCGCGTTGAGCCGGGCCCGCCACGGTCCGGCGAGCAGGTCGGCCGCTTTGAGCAGGATCGCGGCCCGGTCATCGAAGGACATGCCGCGCCAGTCCGGCGCTGCGTCCATAGCGGCGTCGACGGCAGCTGTGGCGTCGCCCTTCGTAGCCGCACGGATCGTTCCCAGCACGTGCCGGTGGGCATGCGGCTGGACGACGTCGATCTTCTTGCCGGTGCCCTGCACCCGCTCGCCACCGATCGTGTGCGGCAGGTCGATCACCTCACGTTGCAGCTCGGCGAGCGCCACCTCCAGGCCGGCGCGCTCGGCGCTGCCAGGGGCATAGTCGAGGACCGGCTCGTTCACCGGGGCGGGCACGTGGGTCACAGCATCCAACACGACGGTGGGCTCCTTCGCTTCGTTGCGGGCGGTGTCCCCAGTGTTCCAGACCGTCTGCCCGACTGCCTGCGGTCGCGACGTCCGGTGCAGCTGCGGCTGCGGCGCGGAGTGCGCAGCCTCAGCTCAGGCCGAGCTCCTCGATCACCGCGTCGAGCTCGGTGATGTCGTACCAGAGCAGGTCCGGTGCAGCCCCCGAGGCGTTCTCCGTCTCGGCCGTTGCTTCATCGATGTGCAGGGAGACGATGAGCCGCACGGGCAGATCCGCCGTCGTCCGCACCTCGAGGACACCATCGCCCAGATCCCCGGCCCGGTCGCCGCCGCCTGCCCGTTGCTCGAGCGAGCCGGGCGGCACGTCAGCCGCGGCGATCACCCTCCGGCCCGCTCCACCAGCGCGCTCTGCGGCAGCACTGAAGGCGGCGAACTCGGCCTCCTCCTCCGCGGCGGCGGCAGCTGTGCGGGAGTCCGTCCGGCTGAGGGTCGGGGCCAGACCCAGCACCGGTGCAGCGAGGACCCGGTCGGCAGCGAGGGAGCGGAGCTGGTCGTGGGTGAGAGGCAGATAGATCCGGCGCGGGCGCATACCTCAGGCCTTTCGTCGGGTCGTGCTGTGCGCGTCGAGGAGCTCCTCGAGAGCGTCGTGGATGGCCGAGGCCACGACGGCGATGTCCTTCATCGAGTCGCGGTCGGCATTGAGCCCGTAGCAGACCGTGCCCCGATAGGACGTCAGCCCGATCGCGAGGGCCTGTTTCTTGGCCAGCGGCATGACGGGATAGGCGCGCACCATGGGGGTATCGCCGAGGTAGCGGGTCTCCTGCGGACCGGGCACGTTGGTGATCGAGACGTTGAAGAGCCGCCGTGACATGGCGCTGCCGGCCCGAGAGGCGAGGGAGTGGATCGTCGGCGAGGCGAAGCCTGCCACCCCTGACAGCCGCTGCGCCCGGACGGCGCGGCCACCCTCGAACTGCTGGCGCATCGCGAAGGCGATCTGGTGCAGGCGCATGGACGCAGAGGGCTCACCGACCGGCAGGTCGATGATGCCGGCGTGGATCCGTCCTCCGGGGCTCCCCTCGCCGACCTCGTCGAGGCTCATCGGCACCATGGCGCGCAGCGTCGTGCCGCTGCGGACGGGCTCGCCCCTGGTGAGCATCCAGATCCGCAGTGCTCCGGTGATCGTCGCGAGAATGACGTCGTGGGTCGTGACCTCCTCGGCAAACCTGCCCCGGGGCAGCCGCCGACGGACGGTGCGGTAGTCGTCCAGGTCGGTGTCGACGGTCGCGAACCGGCGCGCCTCGCCGATCCGGTGGTTGAGCGGGCTGACCGGTGCCGGGTGGGTTCCGGCGCGCAGCAGCGCCGAGCCGACGTCGCTCAGACCCTGTCCGACCTTGCCCAGGGCCGCCCGCAGGTCGTCCAGGCCACCGCGCACGGAGTCGAGGGCGACTCCCGGGCTGCGCACCCCGTCGAGAACTGCGCCGAAGACCAGGGAGGCGTCCGACGGCACCGGCCGGGGCCGCCAGACCGATCCACCGGTGCGGTCCGGTTGGGCTGCGGTGTCTCCGACGATGAGCTCGGCGATATCGATGGCGTTGACTCCATCGACGAGGGCGTGGTGGGCCTTCGTGATGATCGCGAACCGGCCGTCCTCGAGGCCCTCGACGACATAGACCTCCCACAGCGGCCGGCTCCGGTCGATGAGCCTGGACTGGACCCGGCCGACGAACTCACCGAGCTGACGGGCATCCCCCGGCTTCGGCAGGGCGGATCGACGGACGTGATAGCTGAGGTCGAATCGCTGGTCGTCGACCCAGACCGGCGGGGCGAGGTTCCCCGGCACGTGCCGGATGACCTGGCGGTAGCGCGGGCTGGTCGAGATCCGTGCAGCGATGACGGCGACGATCTCCTCGAAGTCGAGACTCATCCCCTCCGGCGTCGACTCGAAGATGAGCACGGAGCCCACGTGCATGGGTGTCGTCGCGTCCTCCATGTAGAGGAATGACGCGTCGAGTGAGGCGAGCCGGTCAGTCACGGGTCAATCGTCGCAGATTCTGCGGACCGGAAGGCACCGGTATGCCGTGGCCCACGTCGCAGATGCCGTCCCGTCAGCGGCCGGGCAGGGTCACCGGCGGAACCGGTTCCGTCGAACCGGTGGAGGCGTCACGCGCTCCGGAAGGATCCGTCGGGCCAGCTCGGCGACCCCCAGCCGGGCCGGGCTGGTGGGAGCGTGCTCGACGAGGCTGCGCCCGGCGAGCATGGCGGCATCGCAGGCGTCTCGATCGTCGGGGATGATCGTGAGCTCCTCGATCCCGCTGAACCTTTCCAGGACGTCCCGGATGGCCGCTGCCGGACGTGGACCGGCTGCCGAGGTCCGGACCTTGTTCACGACAACGGTCGGCGGCGGGGACGGCACGTGCGCCAGCTCGCCCAGCGCTCGCACGATCCGCTGGAGCCCGACCGGGTCCCCGGCACCGACGAGAACGAGATGGTCGGCAGCCTCGAGGGTGGTGAGCGTGGTGGCGTTCCGCCGCGGTGCTGCGGTGTCGAAGGTCAGCTCCTCGTCGGACTCGACACTGAATCCGCAGTCGACGACGACGACGTCGCAGACGAGCCGGGCGATCTGAAGGATGTGCTCCATGGCGCCGTCCCGGACCTCCGGCCAACGGTCCGCGCGGGGGAGCCCGGTGAGCACCCGTAGTCCGGCCGAGACCTCGGGCGCGCGTCGGATCAGTCCTGGGGCGTCAAGGGTTCCCTGCTCCGCGGCCCGTGCGGCGGTCGCCAGCCCTGGCGTGTCATCGAGGAGCCCGAGGACCTGCGCGACAGAGGACCCGAACGTGTCCGCGTCGATGAGCAGGGCCGGGATCCCCTGACCGGCGAGCTCGGCAGCCAGATTGACTGCGATCGTGGTTCGACCGGGTGCCCCCGTCGGACCCCACACGGCGACGACCTGCCCCCGGCGGTGCGTGTCCACCGATTCCTCGACGGGGCTGTCCGTGCCCGCCGCCGGTCTGCGGAGTGCCTCGAGGTCACCGTTGAGTGCTGCGTCCAGTCGGTCGTCGAGGTCACCACCCGAGTCACCGATGTAGGTGGAGTCGGTCCCAGCGCCGGCACCGGAGGCTCCATCGGGCCCTGCCCCCCGAGGGCCGTGCCGCGGGGCGGCGGCCGTGATGGCCCGTTCGATCTCTTCGAGGGATGCGCCGACCGGGAGGACGCGGCTCACGCCGATCTGGCGCAGTCTCCGCTCACCGGCCTCGTCGTCCTCGGCGACGAGGCCGACGACAGCCGTCTGAAGCCGGTGCAGCTGGTCGACGACGTCCCGCTCCAGACCGGGGACATCCGCAGAGACGATCGCGTGCGTGCCGATCCCGGCTCCCGCGGCAGCGAGGAGGTCGGGGATGTCGGCGCAGCGCCGCGCGACGGCCACCTCTCTGGAGGCGCCCACGGAGGTGACGAACGCAGCCTCGAGGCTCGAGGTGACCGCAACGAGGAGACGGGCGCTCATCCGCCGGTCCGGACCACGGCACCGGGGACTGGGACGACGGTGATCTTGGCCTCCCGGTCGACCGCCTCGATGAGGTCGGGCACCTGGTCGATCGGCACCATGATGCGCACCGCAGTCCCCCGACCAGTGCTCCCCAGGCCCCGGCCCGAGGTGTCCACAGCGGCAACCGAGACGCCCTCGAGCAGCCGCTGCGGTCCCGTGTACGCATCGTCGGCTTCGCTCTCGACCAGTCTGTTGACGAAGACGTCGACGACGGTTCCGGCGGTGAGTGGTGCGGCGACGGTCGGGTCGACCGAGATGGCGATCTGGGACAGTGCCGCCTGATCGACCCCGCCGACGGCCGAGAGTGGGATGAGCTCTCCTGGCCGCACCTCACGGAGCAGCACCTGGTCAGCCGGAAGGGGTTCTGCCGCGGACAGGTACCCGGCAATGCCGTCACCGAGCCGGACGTCGACCCGGGTCACCAGCTCCTCGGTGAGACTCTGACCCGGGCTGAGGACCGACGCGCTCGCATACATCGGCACCCGGTCGTCGGCTCGTGAGACGAGATAGGAGCCGAGTGCCACGGCGGAGGCAAAGATCAGCACTCCGAGGAGCAGTCGGGAGTCGCGCCAGGACGGTCTGTGCAGGCGCGCTGCGCCTGTTGTGCGTTCAGCCATGTGTGGTCCCCCTGTCGGACCGGACGGCAGCGCTGGGCTGAGCCGAGCGGTGCCGACGAATGTCGTTGTGCCAGATTGCGGTGCTGATGGGTGGGTGAGTGCCTGGATGAGGTGTTGGTGCTGATAGGACCCCCATCATGGCAAACCCGGAGCCAAGAGGCCCGACGAAATCCACATCGAGAGTCACGAGCCACGATCCACAGCCCGGACTCTGGGCACGGATCGGGACCGATTGCTGCCGTAATATGTCCACCGCCATCACTGGCCAGCATCCGACAGCTCCCTGGCTGCTGGCGCCAAGCCCCAGAGGACGGACCGATATGGCCAAGCGCTTCATTCCCCTCTCCGAGGTCTGCGAGGTGCTCGACATCTCCTCGGCTCAGGCCTATGCCCTGGTCCGCAGCGGGGAGCTGCCTGCCATCAAGGTCGGCGGCCGTGGGCAGTGGCGGGTCGAGACGACTCAGCTCGAGGACTACATCCAGCGGATGTATGCCCGGACCGAGAAGCTCGTCCAGTCCGGGGCCTTCGACGAGGAGTGAGGGCCGCGCGGGTGACTACGCCGGGACGAACCTGCTTCGCCCGGCCTTGCGGACCGTGACGATGGCTGCGGTCGGCACGGTGCGGCGCGCCCGGACCTGACCGGGTCGGCGTGCCTCATCGACAGGGTGCTCGCTGATGTCGCACCAGTCCTTGCCCACGGCATCGATCGTTCCCGCCACCCGACCACCAGCGGTGTCGGTGAGGATGACCGTTGCCCGGTCCCTCGCCAGGGCTCGCAGGGCATACCCCATGGTGAACCGCCGCGCCGTGGCTGCCGGATCGATGGAACGGCTCAGACCGGTGATCGCGATGACAGATCCTGTCGCGACGATGATCTCGTGCCCCACATCGTCGGTGAGGAGGAGCCAGTCTGCGCCTAGGTCGTCCAGGGTGCCGACGATGGTCTCAGCGCCCGTCAGCGTGAAGGTGAGCTGGCAGCCCAGGCTCCCCGCGAGACGTTCGACGAGCAGGACTCTGACCCGCTCGGCCCGGGTGCGATCGGCCACGTCCGCATCCCGCTCGCGCCGCTCCTCGGCGAGCCACTGACCCTCGAGGTCGTCGAACAGAGCCTCCCAACGCATCCCCCGACTGTAGGCGGTCGGCCCTTCTCCCTCGCTGGAGTCCCTGGTTTTGTCCACATTCCCCTTCGGGGTCTTTACAGGCGGTTTGATGCTGTTTAGTGTCGTTTGCATGCACTCTTCACCGCCCTCTCCACGAGCGAGTCGATTCGTCCTGGTCATCGCCGGGGTGGTCGCCGGCATCATCGGCGCCGTGTGCGCCCTTGCCACCGTCCTGAGAGCGAGCCTGGTCGCCGTGCTCGGCCCGGGCCGCACGTCGCTCGAGGAGCTCATCATGGCGCTGAGCTCAGCGACGGCGCTCCTCCTTCTGCTCTGGGTGTGCCTTGCCCTCCTGGCGGCTGTCCTCAGCACCCTGCCCAGCGGCATCGGCCGTCTGGCCACGGAGGTGCGCGACCGGCTGGCCCCGGCTGCCGTGCGACGTTGGGCCGGACTTCTGCTCGGCGTCACCGTCGCCGGCGGGCTCGCACCAGGGGCCGCAGCCGCGTCGTGGATGGCGACACCGACGGCGGTGGAGGCCCTCCCCGCCGAGGTCGCAGCCCCTGCGCCGGCTCCCTCCTGGTCCGTCGCGCCGTCAGCACACCGGACCTCTCAGCAGGAGGATCTCGTCGAGCCTGCCCCGGCCCCGGAATGGACACCGGCGCCGGTCCGGGAGCAGCCCAGAGTGTCGTTGACCGCTCAGCGGACCGAGGCTGCCCAGCATCCGACCAGCCCGGTCACCGTGCGGCGGGGCGACACCCTCTGGGACCTGGCCGCGGCTCACCTTCCACCGGGGGCGACCGACGCCGAGATCGCGACCGAGTGGCAGCGCTGGCATGCCGCCAACCGCGCCGTGATCGGTCCAGACCCCGACCTCATCCTCCCCGGGCAGATCCTGACGATCCCCGGGACCATGGACACGACTCTGACAGGAGGGGAACCGTGACGGCCGTACCGGCACTCGCCCCGCTGCGCATCGTGCCCCTCCCCGGACCGCAGTTGCACCACACTCCCCTTCCGGGTCAGCCCTACCCCTGGGAGCCCGTCGACGACGGTCGGTTCATCCAGGAGCCGCTCGACTTCGCCGCGTCGGACGACCACTCCGACGAGGGACGTACCGGGGTCAGCAGCGCACTGGACCGGGAGGCCCCCGACATCGACGAAGGGCCGCGGACGCGACCCGCAGCGCCGGACCCCGCCGAGATCATCCGCCCGCTCGCGACTGCCCTCGTCGAGGTGCTCGCCGGACGACGTCCCGTCGTCCAGCTCGTCCGCTGGACCTCCCCCGCTGTCTACGCAGGCCTGAGCGCACGCGCAACCGTTGCCTACCGACGCCGCCTGAGCCGTCCGGGTGGGCCGGTGCGGGTCACCGTTCGACGCATCATCCTGTCCCGGCCCCAGGACAAGGTGGCCGAGGTCTCGATCGTCGTCATCGACGGGAACCGCGTGCGGGCCGTCGCGATCTCACTCGGCGTGCAGGCCGGTCGATGGATCATCGAGGCGCTCCAGGTCGGCTGACGCCCAGCCGGCCGAGAGGCTGCGTCCCTCAGGACCGCCGGACAGCCGGGGTCAGCGAGCCGCCTTAGCCTGCTGCTTGCCGTGACACATCTTGAACTTCCTGCCCGAACCGCACGGGCAAGGGGCGTTGCGGCCAACACCGTCCATCTCCTGCTCGGACAGCTCGGTCCTGCCACCGTGCAGCGCCGTGACGTCGCGCTCGCTCACGCCACCGCTCTCGTCCGGCGCCGAGTAGTGCAGCTGCTCCTGACGAGGAGCGCCCTGCAGACCCGGGGCCCTGATCTCGACCTGCGGCTCGCCCTCGGCCGGCGACGTCTTGGCCGTCTCGGCAGTCGGCTCGACCTCGGGCTGCTCCGCGGCAGGCTCCTCCGCACCGTCGACAGCAGCATCCGCCTTGGGCAGGCCGGCAAGCAGCGACTCGGCCGTCTGGGGGGCTGCCGCCACCTCCTCAGCAGGCGCCTTCGGCACTGAGACCTCCGCGTTGTACACGAGGCGGACGGCCTCCTCCTTCACCGACTCGAGCATGGTCTGCCACATGAGATAGCCCTCGCGCTGGTACTCCACGAGGGGGTCACGCTGAGCCATCGCCCGCAGGCCGATGCCCTCCTTGAGGTAGTCCATCTCATAGAGGTGCTCGCGCCACTTGCGGTCCAGGACCGCGAGCATGACACGGCGCTCCACCTGCCGCATGATCTCCTCGCCGAGCGACTCCTCACGGGCGTCGTAGGCGTGATGGGCGTCGGAGAGAATCTCCTGGAGAAGGGCGTCCCTCGAGATGGATCCTGTCGAACCCGCTGCAACCTCCTCGGGTGTGACGCTGACCGGGTAGAGCGACTTGAGCGCTTGCCACAGCCGGTCGAGGTCCCAGTCCTCGGCGAAGCCCTCGGCGGTCTCGGCCGAGACATAGCTCTCGATGACGTCGTTGACGAAGAACCGCATCTGCTCCTCGAGGTCGGCTCCCTCGAGGACCTCACGACGCTGCTCATAGATGACGGTCCGCTGCCGGTTGAGCACATCGTCGTACTTGAGGATGTTCTTGCGGATCTCATAGTTCTGCGCCTCGACCTGACTCTGGGCGGAGGCGATCGACCGGGAGACGACCTTGGACTCGAGCGCATCGTCGTTCATACCCGAGGTCGCCATGACCCGGTCGACGATGCCCGCGTTGAATCGCCGCATGAGCGAGTCCTGCAGGGAGAGGTAGAAGCGGCTCTCGCCGGGGTCACCCTGACGGCCGGACCGACCACGGAGCTGGTTGTCGATACGCCGGGACTCGTGCCGCTCGGTGCCCAGGACATAGAGACCGCCGAGGCGGGTCACCTCGTCGTGCTTGGCTGCGA
>JAAYSB010000395.1 GCA_012518475.1 Intrasporangiaceae bacterium
CAGACCGACGAGGTGCACGAGAAGTCGCCGGGCAGCCTGGTCACCGTCGCGGACCATGAGGCGGAGCGCCTCATCACCGCAGCGTTGAAGCAGGCCTATCCGGACGCGGTCGTCCTCGGCGAGGAGGCCTTCGAGGCGGATCCCTCCCTGATGAACCGGTATGCCGCGGCCCCGCACGCCTTCACCGTCGACCCGGTCGACGGGACACGGAACTTCGTCCACGGCAGCCCCGACCATGCGGTCATGGTCGCCGAGGTCCGGGGCGGTGAGACCGTCCGGGCATGGATCTGGCAGCCGGAGCACGCGGTTGCCTGGACGGCGGAGCGTGGAACGGGGACCTGGCGCAACGGTGAACGAGTCATCGTCGAGCCCCGGGCCGGAGATGAGTTGCCAGCGGGCGCATCGAGTATGCGTCGCATCCGTCGGCAGACCTACCCCGGTCTCGCTCCACTGCGGCTCACATGGATGTGCTGCGGAGTCGACTATCCCCGGCTCATGGAGGGTTCCGTCGACTTCATCGTCTACAACCACTCGTGGCCGTGGGACCACGCTCCCGGCGGACTCATGGTCACCGAGGCCGGCGGAGTCATCGGCGACATGGTCGGCGACCGCTACAGCCCGCTGTCACTGCGTCCGGGGCTCATCGTCGCCAGCGACCGCGGCACCTACGAGGCCGCGGTCCGCGCGATCAGTCCGCACTTCTGAGGCCGGCGCCGCGATGAGGTCCGCCGCGCCGCTGCGAGCCCGCAAGGCATAGAGGATGCACGCGAGGTCGACGAGCTCCTGGGTCAGGGCGCCGGCCACGGCTGGGATGTGGCCGAACGCAGCGACCACCATGAGCCCGACGCTGAGGACGACACCGATCCAGATGGCCGTGATCGCAACCCGATAGGTGTGCCGGCCGATGCCGACCGCAACGGCGACCTTGCCGATATCGTCCTTCATGACGACGACGTCGGCCGACTCGCTCGCAGCGGTCGATCCTCGGGCTCCCATGGCGATCCCGACGTCCGCTGCGGCCAGGACAGGTGCATCGTTGACACCGTCCCCGACCATGACGGCGGGGGCCGGCAGGTCGGCGACGAGCCGGACCTTGTCCTCGGGGAGCAGCTGGGCGTGGACCGCGTCGATCCCCGCCTCATCGGCAAGAGATCGTGCGGTGGCCTCGTGGTCACCGGTGAGCATGGTGACCGTGTCGATCCCGACAGCCTTGAGGACCTGGACCGTCTCAGCAGCGTTCTCCCGCAACGTGTCCCGAAGGATGAGCGTGCCCGCGAACCGTCCGTCCACAGCCACCGCGACGACGCTCTGGCCCCTCTCCAGGCGTCCCAGCTCAGCACTGGCGTCCACCTCACGGATGAAGGCGAGCTTGCCGGCCCGCACCGTCCGGCCGTCGATGACAGTCTCGACCCCGTTCGTCGCGACCTCGCGCGCGCTCTCGCCGGCGAGAAGGTGCAGCCCACGCTCCTCAGCCGCCCGGAGCACACCGGCCGCGAGCACATGGGAGGAGTACTGCTCCGCCGAGGCGGTGAGTCGGAGAAGCTCCTCGCCGGTCAGACCGCCTACCGGGCGGAGCTCAACGAGCTCGGGTCGGCCGTGACTGAGCGTGCCGGTCTTGTCGAAGGCAACCGAGCGGGCCCGTGCGAGCGCCTCGAGTGAGGCACCACCCTTGACGATGACTCCGGAACGCGCGGAGCGACTCATGCCGCCCATGAAGGCGACCGGCGCCGCGATGAGGAGCGGACAGGGTGTGGCCAGGACGAGGACCTCGGCGAATCGGACGGGGTCACCGGACAGCCACCAGGCGGTGCCACCGATGAGCAGCGCGACGACGGTGAAGGGCACGGCGAATCGGTCGGCGAGCCGGACCGTCGGGGCCTTCGCCGCCTCTGCGTCGGCGACGAGCGCCAGGATGTGCTGGTACTGCGAGTCGGCCGCGGTGGCCGTCGCCCGCATCCGCACGGCCTGCTGACCGTTGACCGCACCACTCATGAGGGTCTCGCCCTGCACCCGCTCCACCGGCAGGCTCTCCCCGGTCAGCGATGACTCGTCGAAGGAGCCGGCCTCGTCGAGGAGGACGCCGTCCACCGGGACGACCTCGGCCGGTCGGACGAGGACCTCGTCCCCGACGCGGACCGCCGCGATGTCGATGTCCTCGATCTCGCCGTCCGGCGTGACCCGCCGGGCTCGGTGCGGAGCGCGCTCGAGCAGCGCGGTCAGCTCAGCCCGGGCCCGGCTGGCGGCGTAGTCCTCGAGGGCCTCCCCACCGGTGAGCATGAGGACGATGATCACTGCCGCGAGGTACTCGCCCACGACAAGGGTCGCGACCATCGCGACGACCGCGAGGATGTCCAGGCCCCAGTGCCCGCGGAGGATGTCTCGCACCATGCCGACACCGGTCATGACGATGATGATCGAGACATACCCGGTGGCGACGACCTGCACCGCCCCGCCGTGCCCGAGCGCCCACAGCCCGATGACGACCGCCCCGACGACGAGGGTGACCGCCACCAGCGCATAGCCCCTGAGGAGCCTGCCGATCTTGGCCATGTCTCAGGTCTATCCCGTTCCGGTCCGGATCTCCACCAAGGCTAGGCTGCCCAACTCCCGGTCCGGCACGTCGAAATCCGAGGGGCCTCAGTCGGATTCGACGAGGTCAGTCCGGACGACGGCCACCGCGTGTCCACCCAGCCGGACTGTCTCGGGACCACTGCGGCTCGGCCGCAGCTCACCGAAGGAGGCGACGACCTCGGAGGCCTCGCGGCCGATGTCGATCGTCACCGGCTCCTCATCGAGATTGGCGACGACCGTGAACGCACCACGACGCATGAGAAGCCAGCCCGTGCCGGCGTCGGCTCCGTCGGACCGGACGACCTCCACGGCCGTGAGGTCACCGTTGGCGAGGTCCGGCTCGCTGCGACGCAGGGCGATGAGCTGTCGGTACCACTCGAGCAGTCCTCGGTGCTCGTCGGCGCCGACCTCGGACCAGTCGAGGACCGAGGCCGTCATGGTGCCCTCGTCCTGGGGGTCGGGCACGTCGGCGGCCGACCAGCCGTGGGCGGCGAACTCGCTGCGCCGACCCTCGCTCACCGCCCGGCCCATCGCCTCGTCACGGAAGTCGGTGAAGAACTGCCATGGGGTCGAGGCACCCCACTCCTCTCCCATGAACACCATGGGGGTGAACGCCGACAGGAGATAGAGGGAGGCCCCGATGGCCTGCTGGCCGGGGGTGAGGGACGCACCGATCCGGTCGCCGACGGCGCGGTTGCCGACCTGGTCGTGGGTCTGCAGGTAGGCGACGAACCGGTGGCCGGAGACGGTCGCGCGGTCCACCGGTGAACCCCACTCGCTGCCGCGGAAGGTGCTGAGCGTCCCATCGTGGAAGAACGCCCCCTGGAGGGTCTTGGCGAGCGCCTCCGGGTCTGCGAAGTCGGCGTAGTAGCCCTGGACCTCCCCGGTGAGGGCGACGTGCAAGGCGTGGTGGACATCGTCCGCCCACTGGGCCGACATCCCGAGGCCTCCGTCGGCGACGGGGGTCACCATCCGGGGGTCGTTGAGGTCGCTCTCGGCGATGAGGTCGAGCGGACGGCCGAGTGAGTCCGAGAGGGCAGCAGTCGCCTCGGAGAGCTCCGCGAGGAAGTGCTGCTCGCTGTCGTCCTGGAGCTCATGGACGGCGTCGAGACGCAGGGCGTCCACCCCGAACACCTCGAACCAGCGACGGACCGCGTCGATGATGAACCTCCGCACGACCGAGGACTTCTCGTCGTCGAGGTTGATCGCCCAGCCCCACGGCGTGTGGTGGTGGTCGGTGAAGTAGGGGCCGAACAGCGCGAGATAGTTGCCGACCGGGCCGAGGTGGTTGTGGACCACGTCGAGACAGACCCCGAGGCCGCGTGCATGGCAGGCGTCGACGAAGCGGATCAGCGCGTCCGGACCGCCATAGACGTCGTGGACGCTGTAGAACCCGACGCCGTCATACCCCCATCCCCGTCGGCCGGGGAAGGCTGCGAGCGGCATGAGCTCGACCACGTCGACACCGAGGTCGACGAGGTGGTCGAGCCGCTCGATGGCGCTGTCGAGGGTGCCGTCGGGAGTGAACGTGCCGACATGCAGCTCATAGACGACCCCGCCGAGGCTTCCCGCCCCGTCACGGGGCCCGCGCCAGTCGGGGTCCCGCTCTGCGTGTGGCGTGCCCGTCCAGTGCCGGCTGCGGTCGTGGACGCCGCGTGGCTGCCAGGCGCTGCGCGGGTCCGGCAGGACGGTCCCGTCATCGATGCAGAAGCCGTAGTCGAGCTGCTCGAAGTCCGCGGGGTCGACATCCCACCGCCACCAGCCGCCGCGCTGGCGCTCGAGGTCGGCACGGATCTCCTGCCCGTCCGCGATCGCGTCGATCTCGACCCGCTCCGCCGTCGGTGCCCAGACCTCGATCATGCCGCGTTTCCTTCCTCGTCGGCCTCCGTGCTTCCCTCGGTCTCTGCAGATCTCACGTAGAGCCCCACCGGACGGTCCGTCAGGTCGGCCATGCCGTCCGGGACAGCCACACCGGTGAGAGCGTCGGTCCAGTCGCCCTCGGGAAGGGGTATGCGCCAGCCACCCTCGCCGCCGCACACCGGGCTGACGACGACGAGGACACCGAGTCCGGAGTCGTCGCCGCGAGCGAACGCGATGACGCCCGCCGCCGCGGCATCCTCGGGAAGGTCGAGAGGGACATAGGTCGCGTTCCTGC
>JAAYSB010000042.1 GCA_012518475.1 Intrasporangiaceae bacterium
GCGATCGTCGGTCGCCCCGACGTCGCCTTCCTCGACGAGCCGACCGCAGGTCTCGACCCGCATGCCCGCCTCGACGTCTGGGACGTCATCGGGGACCTCGCCGGACGAGGTGCCTGCGTCGTCGTCACGACCCACTCCTTCGAGGAGGCCGAGCGGCTCGCCGATGACGTCGTCATCATGGACTCCGGCTCCGTCGTCGCTCAGGGCACCCTCTCGAACCTGACGGCCGACGAGTCGTTGGAGTCGGTGTTCTTCCGGCTGACCCGGCCGGCCGGGCGCCGCCAGCGGCGGGCCGAGTCGTGAGTGCACCGGCCGGCGCCTCCCAGCGCGTCCTCGCCCAGACCCGGTTCGAGGCGATGTCGATGCTGCGCAACGGCGAGCAGTTCCTCGTCTCGATCCTGCTGCCGCTGCTCAGCCTCATCATCCTCACCTACTCCCCCTTCCCCGACCTGGCCGAGCCCAGGATCGATGTCGTGGCTCCTGGCGTCCTCTCGCTTGCGGTCGTCTCCATGGCGTTCACGGGCCAGGCGATCGCGACGGCCTTCGACCGCCGCTACGGCGTCCTGCGTCTACTCGGGGTGACACCGCTCGGACGCGGTGGTCTTATCGTCGCCAAGACCTTCGCCGTCGTCGTCTTCTATGTCCTCCAGCTCGTCGTACTCGGCGGGATCGCTCTGGCGATGGGGTGGCGGCCGGAACTCTCCGGGGTTCCTCCCCTGCTCCTGACGATCGTCATCGGTGTCCTCTGCTTCGTCGCCCTGGCCATGCTCGTTGCCGGCACGCTGCGGGCCGAGGCCGTTCTCGCAGTGGCCAACCTGCTCTGGGTGCTGTTCCTCGGTCTCGGGCTCGTGCTTCCGACCGGGTCCTTGCCCGGACCGCTCGGCACGATCGCCGCATGGCTTCCCTCCGGGCTGCTCGGGGATGCGGCCCGCGCCGCGAGCCTCGACGGCGCCTGGCCGTGGACCCAGTGGCTCCTGCTCCTGATCTGGGGCGCTGCCGCCGGCCTCCTCGCCCGCCGCCTCTTCCGCTGGAGCGACTGAACCCCAGCTTTCCCGCCTGAGGCGGGAAGTGCGGTCTTCGCACAGCTAAGGAAGCTGGGCGAAGACCTCACTTCCTGTGCTAAGGACGCTCGAGTGCTCATCGATGACGGGCCGCATGCAGGACCAGAACTGGCGCGAGCGTACCCTGACCTGTGTGACGGCCTCCCTCTCCACCCAGCACCCGCCAGCGTCGACCGACCAAGGATCAGTGCCCCGGTGGGTGCCGGTTGCCCTGGTCGCCAACGTCGTCTGCCAGATCGGCATCGTCGTCACCGGTGGCCTGGTCCGACTGACGGGCAGTGGCCTCGGCTGCCCGACGTGGCCGCAGTGCGCCCCCGGCTCCTACACGCCGACGCTGGAGCAGGCCGAGGGCTACCACAAGTACATCGAGTTCGGGAACCGACTCCTGACGTTCGTCCTCGCCGTGGTCGCCGTGCTGTGTGTGTACGCGGCTGTGAAGTACCTCCGGCGCAAGCACCTCGTCGTCGCTGCCGCCCTGGTCCTCGGTGGTGTCGCGCTGCAGGCCGGCATCGGTGGGATCACCGTCCTGACCTCCCTGCACCCCGTGACGGTCTCGATCCACTTCGTCGTCTCGGCCGCCCTCATCGCGGTGGCGTCCTACCTGTGGTTCGCCCGGCACGAGCCGGCACTCCCCCGGCATCTCCTTGCGCCGCGTCCGGTCGGGATCCTCACCTGGGCAACTGCCGGGGTGGGCGCCTTCGTCGTCGTCCTCGGCACGATCGTCACCGGCTCCGGGCCGCACTCCGGCGATGCCGAGGCTCCAGCCCGCTATCCCTTCGACCCGGCGCAGATGAGCTGGCTGCACGCCGACTCCGTCATGCTCTTCGTCGGTCTCGTCATCGGCTCGTGGCTCATCGTCCACCTCACCGCCCGCGCGCCGGATGCCGCCGAGGCCTGGCGTGCGGTGTTCCTCGTCACGGCCGCCCAGGGTCTTATCGGCTACGTCCAGTACTTCTCCGGGCTGCCCGAGGTCCTCGTCCTCGCGCACATGTTCGGCGCCTCGATCCTCGTCCTGGTCCTGACCCGAGGGGTGCTCTCCCTCCGCAGCGCCACTCCGGCACCGCCGCACGGTGAGTAGTGCGGCCACTCAGTAGGGCGGCCGCTCAGATCGGCAGCGCGAAGTACAGCAGAGGGTCGATCGCGACCGCGAGGAACAGCAACGTCACATAGCTGATCGAGTAGTGGAACAGCCGCATCGGCTTGAGGACCGACTGGGACTCACCGCGGGCGGAGGCGCGGCGCAGCCGGTGTGCCTCGGCGATGAACAGTCCGCCACTGAGCACGGCCACCACCGCATACACCCAGCCCATCGGGGCAACGGGGATGAGGGCCAGCGACGTGAGCACCATCGCCCAGGAGTACACGACGATCTGCAGCGTGACGTGCGTGGCCGGCTTCTCGACCGGGAGCATCGGCACCTCGGCGTTGGCGTAGTCGTCCTTGAAGGCGAGGGACAGCGGCCAGTAGTGCGGCGGGGTCCACCAGAAGATCACGAGGAAGAGGATCACCGCCGGCCACCCGATCGTCCCGGTGACAGCCGCCCAGCCGATGAGTACCGGCATGCAGCCGGCGATCCCGCCCCACACGATGTTCTGGCTCGTGTGGCGCTTGAGGAGGATCGTGTAGCCGACGGCGTACAGGAGAATCGCGGCGACGCTGAGGACGGCGGAGAGCACGTTGACGAAGACGGCGAACCACACCGTCGACAGGACCGTGAGCACGGCGCCGAAGATCATCGCGGCACGCACGGACACCAGCCCGGTGACGAGGGGGCGGTTGCTCGTCCGGTTCATCTTCGCGTCGATGTCCCGGTCGTAGACCATGTTGAACGTGTTGGCGGCGCCGGCGGACAGGTAGCCACCGATGAGGGTTGCCACGATGAGCCAGAGGCTGGGGATGCCGCGCTCGGCGAGGAACATGACCGGCACGGTCGTCACAAGCAGGAGCTCGATGATCCTCGGCTTGGTCAGCGCGACGTAGACACCGACGGTCTCCCGCCAGCCACTCGACGTCCCCTCCGCACGGGTCGCCTGGCCCGTCCCGGGAGGGTTGTCGATCGCAGTCACCACGGCAGTCTATCGGGGTGTGGCTCCAGGGCCAGTTCGGGCCGGTCCTGGCCGGGCCCCGGCCTGCCCTTTCGCTCGGCTGCGACCAGGGGCTGCGATCGAACGGAGCGCACGACTAGTCTGTTCGCAGCGCGTTCCCTATCGAAAGAGGCACCCCTGCCATGGCTTCGTCGCCGCGTTCGGCCCCTGCCCGCAGATCCCCCACCCTCGCACCGCCCAGGGCGAAGAAGGTCGGGTGGACCGAGACGGACATCCGCGCCGTGGACACGGTGCGGGTCCTCGCTGCAGATGCCGTGCAGAAGGTCGGCAACGGCCACCCGGGCACGGCGATCAGCCTGGCTCCGCTGGCCTACCTTCTCTATCAGAACGTCATGCGTCACGACCCGAGCGACCTCACCTGGCTCGGCCGCGACCGGTTCGTGCTCTCCTGCGGGCACTCGAGCCTGACCCAGTACATCCAGCTCTACCTCGGCGGCTTCGGTCTGGAGCTGGCAGACCTCAAGGCGCTGCGCACCTGGGGCAGCAAGACCCCCGGCCACCCCGAGGTCCACCACACGGCTGGAGTCGAGATCACGACCGGCCCGCTCGGGTCCGGCCTGGCCTCGGCGGTGGGCATGGCCATGGCGCAGCGGCGCCAGCGCGGACTGCTCGACCCCGACGCCCCCGCGGGGAAGAGCCCGTTCGACCATCACGTCTGGGTCATCGCCTCCGACGGCGACATCATGGAAGGCGTTGCCTCCGAAGCCTGCTCGCTCGCCGGCCACCAGGAGCTCGGCAACCTCACAGTGATCTACGACCAGAACCAGATCTCGATCGAGGACGACACCGACATCGCCTTCTCCGAGGACGTCGCCAAGCGCTACGAGTCCTACGGCTGGAACACCGTGACCGTCGACTGGCGCGGCGATGGTGACGGCGGGGCCTATGTCGAGGACGTCGACGCTCTGTATGCGGCACTCACCAAGAGCCGCACGGCCACCCGGCCGACGCTCGTCATCCTGCGGACGATCATCACCTGGCCGGCCCCGAACGCCCAGGACACAGGCGCCTCGCACGGCTCGGCCCTGGGTGCCGACGAGGTCGCCCTCCTCAAGGAGGTCCTCGGGTTCGACCCGAAGAAGACCTTCCAGGTCGACCGGGCGGTCATCACCCACACCCGCGGCCTGAAGAAGCGTGCCAAGGCCGACCGCAAGGACTGGGACAAGGCCTACCGCGCGTGGCGCAAGGCGAACAGCGACGGCGCGGCACTGCTCGACCGGCTCGCCTCGGGCACCTTGCCGCCCGAGCTGAAGAAGACACTGCCGACCTTCCCCGCGGATGAGAAGGGCGTGGCCACCCGGGCCGCCTCCGGGAAGGTCCTCAATGCCCTCGCGCCGATCATGCCGGAGCTGTGGGGAGGCTCGGCCGACCTCGCCGGGTCGAACAACACGACGATGGCCGGGGAGCCCTCCTTCGTGCCGCCCGGCAAGCAGACCGACGAGTACTCCGGCGGCTGGTACGGCCGTACGCTCCACTTCGGCATCCGCGAGAACGCGATGGGCATGATCCTCAACGGAATCGCCCTCGAGGGCCTGACCCGCCCCTACGGCGGCACCTTCCTCGTCTTCAGCGACTACATGCGGCCCGCGGTGCGGCTCGCGTGCATCCAGGAGCTGCCCGTCACGTTCGTCTGGACGCACGACAGCATCGGCCTCGGTGAGGACGGACCGACCCACCAGCCGATCGAGCACCTCGCCGCCCTGCGCGCCATGCCCGGTCTCTCCGTCGTCCGTCCGGCCGACGCGAACGAGACGAGTGTGGTCTGGGGCGAGATCCTCCGGCGCGCCGAGCCGGCCGGGCTGTGCCTGAGCCGCCAGGCGGTGCCGACCCTTGACCGGTCCCGGTATGCGGCGGCGAGCAACGCGGCCAAGGGCGCATATGTCCTGGCCGAGGCGAGCGGTGGATCCCCGGACGTCATCCTCATCGCCACCGGCTCGGAGGTCAGCATTGCGCTCGAGGCCCGTGAACGCCTCGAGAAGTCGAAGATGCGGACCCGGGTTGTCTCGATGCCCTGCCGTGAGTGGTTCGCCGAGCAGAGTGCCGCCTATCGCCGGAAGGTTCTCCCGGACGACGTCCGCGCGAGGGTCTCCGTCGAGGCAGCCTCCCAGTTCGGGTGGCGGGAGATCGTCGGGGACGCCGGCGAGACGGTCGCCATCGACCAGTTCGGTGCCTCCGCCGACGCGGCGACGGTGTTCGAGAAGTTCGGGTTCACCCCGGCAGCCGTCGTCAAGGCTGCGCGTGCCTCACTCAAGCGGGTCAGCGCTGACGCCGCGGCTCGCACGAGCGCCAGGTCCACCGCCAAGACCGACACGACCCCGAGAGGCCGCGCCGCGAAGAAGGCCGCCGTCTCCGAAGGGAGCTGAGCGATGACTGACCGCACTCTGCTCGAGGCCCTCGCCGAGGAGGGAGTGTCGATCTGGCTCGACGATCTCTCCCGGGAACGGATCGAGTCCGGCAATCTCCAGGAGCTCATCGAGAACAAGGGCGTCGTCGGTGTGACGACGAACCCCTCCATCTTCCAGGCGGCTCTCGCCGACGGTGAGGCGTACTCCGCGCAGATCGGTCAGCTCGCCGAGGCCGGCGCCTCGGTCGACGAGGCCGTCTTCGCGCTGACGACCGACGACGTGCGCGCCGCGTGCGACATCTTCATGCCGTTGTACGAGGCGACCGACGGGGTGGATGGCCGGGTGTCCATCGAGGTGGACCCGCGACTGGCCCACGACACCACCGGCACCATCGAGTCCGCCAGAGTCCTCGCCGAGGCAGTCGACCGGCCCAACCTGCTCATCAAGATCCCGGCGACGGTGGAGGGACTGCCGGCGATCTCCTCCGTGCTCGCCGAGGGCATCTCTGTCAACGTCACCCTGATCTTCGGCCTGGACCGCTACCGGGCCGTCATGAGCGCCTTCCTCATCGGGCTCGAGCAGGCCCGCGAAGCCGGCCTGGACCTCTCGACGATCCACTCGGTGGCCTCCTTCTTCGTCAGCCGCCTCGACACCGAGGTGGACAACCGGCTCGACGCGATCGGCAGCGACGAGGCCCGGTCCCTCAAGGGGAAGGCCGCCGTCGCCAACGCCCGACTCGCCTACCAGGCCTACGAGGAGGTCTTCTCGACCCCCCGTTGGCAGACCCTGGCTGACGACGGAGCGCGACCGCAGCGCCCGCTGTGGGCCTCCACCGGCGTGAAGAACCCGGACTACCCAGACACCCTCTACGTCACCGAGCTCGCCGCCCCTGGAACGGTGAACACGATGCCGGAGAAGACTCTCGACGCGGTGATCGACCACGGTGGCCTCGACGCCTCGGCCTCGTTCGCCGGACAGTCCGCTCGCTATGCCGAGGCAAGCAAGGTCCTCGACGACCTGGAGCTGCTCGGAATCAGCTATACAGAAGTGACCGACCTGCTCGAGCGGGAAGGTGTCGAGAAGTTCGCGGCGTCGTGGGACCAGCTCCTTGCCGGCGTCGCGACCGAGCTGGAGAAGGCGTCCGAATGAGCATCAACATGGCAGTGGCAGCATCCGGCGCAGCAGCGGCAGCCGTCGAGTCGGCCGTTCCCGGGCTGGTGTCCGACCA
>JAAYSB010000396.1 GCA_012518475.1 Intrasporangiaceae bacterium
CCGACGGGGTCACCGACGGGGTCACCGACGGACGCGGAGACCGCCCCGACCGCAGACCCGACGGCGGAACCCGATGACCCCGCGACCACGCCGCCGCCGACCGGGCAGACCCTTGACGATGCGGTGGGCGAGGCGGACGCTGTCATCCGTGGGGTCGCCCAGCCGGAGGCCCGCGACGAGCTCGTCCGGGAGTGGCAGGGCGCCTCCGCCGGACTCCAGGGCGCCAACGCAGCCGAGCACCTCCGGGATGTCATCGATCAGGCCGAGGACCTCGCGGAGGACGGGGACCTCACAGCGGACGAGCTCAGCGCAGTGCGCGACGCTGTGGACCGGGTCATCGCCCTGCTGCCCTGATCCTCCTCAGAACGAGCCGGAGAGCGCTTCGACGTCTTCCTTGGTGAGGTCGGCATTGATCGCGATGGCGGCGCGCAGACCGTCGGCGGCGGCCTCGATCACCTGGACGTTGCCGTCGCGGAGGTTCCCGGCGACCCAGACACCGGGCACGTCGGTGGCCCGGCCCGCGTCCGTGGGGACGAGGACGCACTCCTCGTCCGGCTCGTCGAGAACGGTGACGCCGAGGTCGTCGAGCAGGGCACGGCGGGGGTGGGTCGTCGGGGCGACGAGCAGGGCCTGACAGGGCACCTCACGGCCGTCCTCGAGGACGACGCCGGTCAGGTCGTCCGGCGCGGTGCCGGTGACCCGCACGACGCGGCCGTCCTCGCAGCGGATGCCCCGGGCGTGCAGCCCCCGGAGCTCGCGCTCGTCCGGGCTGATGGTGTCGTTCGTGAGGAGGATGACCTCGTCAGCCCACTGAAGGAGCAGGTGTGCCTCGGCCACCGCCTCCGGGCCGGCGGCGAGGACGGCCACTGTCTCGTGGGTGATCTCGCAACCGCTGCAGTACGGGCAGTGGAACACCGCGCTGCCCCAGAACGCCTCGATCCCCTCGACCTCGGGCAGCTCGTCGACCAGGCCCGTGGCCATGAGGACCCGTCGGGCCCGGACCTCGGTCCCATCGTCCAGCTCGAGCGCGAAGCGGCTCGGTCCGGTGAGGTGCTCCTCGGTGGTGTCGGCCTGACCGGTCGCCTCGTCGAGGGCACGTGCCTTGACGACGCGGGTCCGGATGACCGTGCCGCCGTAGCGCTCCACCTCCTCGCGCCCGATGGCAACGAGCTCCTCGGGGGAGAGGCCGTCCCGGCTGAGGAAGCCGCGCATATGCGCGTCGAAGCGGTTGCGGGTCTCGCCCGACTCGAGGACGAGGACGGTGCGTCCGGCCTGGGCAAGGATGACGGCGGCGTTGAGTCCGGCGGCACCGGCCCCGACGATGGCGACGTCGCAGGTGTGGCTCATATCCGGAGCCTACGTGCCTCGCAGGACTTCACTCGTAGACGAACCGCTGCTCGCCGGGGTGCAGCCAGGTGAGCCCCTCGCGCAGCCGGTCGCGCCAGTTCTCCCAGTTGTGTCCGTCGCGGTGCTCCCGGTAGCGCACCTCCATGCCGGCCTCTCGGAAGACGGTCGCCATCGACCGGTTGGGGGTGATGAGCGGCTCGTACATCCCGCACGACTGATAGATCCTGTCGGCGACCCGCCGCGGGCGCGCACGGTAGGCGTTGACGAACTTGACGACCGGGTCGAAGACCGCGCCGCCGCCGTGGTCGAAGGCGATGTCGGTGAAGACGAGGGAGGCCGACTGGAGGAGCAGGTTGCCGAAGACGTCGGGGTAGCGGACGGCGGTCGAGATCGAGGCGATCCCGCCGAAGCTCGACCCCATCAGAGTGCGGCCGCTCGGTGTACCGAGCAGGGGATAGGTCTCGGACAGGTGCGGGACGAGCTCGCGCGCGACGAAGCGGGCGTGCGGCGCGTTGTTCGCGTACTCGACGAGCCGGTTGCCGGGGGGCACGAAGGCGACGATGAGGTCCGCGATCTCACCCCGGTGGATGAGGTTGTCCAGGACGGTCTTCATCGAGGCGTAGTTGAGATAGTCGTCTCCGTCGTGGACGACGAGGAGTGGGTAGTGGACGAGCGGGATGAACCGGGCCGGCACATACACCGAGAAGCGCACGGTGCGCCGCAGGGCCTTGGACTGCAGCTCGGCCGGCACCAGCTCACCGGGCCGCGACTCAGGGTCCGGCAGGGTCCACGCGGGGACCTCGTATCCGGTCGCCGCACAGACCGAGCTCGCACCGAACGGCCCGTGGGCGAGGCGGGGATTGAGCGGGTCGTTGACGTAGGACTCCCGCATCCCGCCGCGGACGATCTCGAACTGGTACTCGACGCGCGACTCCTTGGGCATGTCGATCGAGACGTACCAGAGGGTCGTGTGCGGGATCCGGCGCATGGTCAGCGGCTCCGGGAGGCCTTGCACCCGGTGACGGAGGAGCACCTCATCGGCCTCGCCGACCCAGAGGAAGGTCGCCCGGTCGCCCTCGACGATCGGTGATCCGTGCCGGGTGACGAAACGGGTGGCGCGCTCCTGATCCACGGCGCGTTCCAGCAGTCGGTTGATCGCGAGCTTCCTCATGAGGCGCAGTCCTCCGAGGCGCTGGCCTCATCCTCGATCGTGGCGATCGTCCCCTCGGCTGTGACCACCCGGGCCTCGGCCGGCAACGAGCCGTCGTCGCCTATCCGCACCTGCATCCCGTCATCGAGGAGCAGCACCCGCGCAGGGGCGAAGCGGTGCGCGAGCACGAGATTCCGGTGCACGTCATCGAGCGCGAGCCGGCGCCGGGCGTGCGGCATCGCGATGACCCGAGGCACCCGACCGAGGCCGCGGTCCCACACCTCCGCCGGCTGGACCCCGGCCGGTCCCTTGTCGTGGTAGAGGACGATGTGGTCGGTGAGGACCATCGCACCGGCCGACCACCCGACGACGGGCAGGTCGGGGGAGGGGAACGCCTCGAAGAGCCGCAGGCAGCGCATGAGGAAGGAGACGTGTCCGCCGGCGATCGCGAGCAGCGCCGAGCTGTCGAGGATCTCGGCCACCTCACCGCGGTGGCCGGCGATGACATCGGAGCTGTCCACCTGACCCACGGACCGGAGCTCGTCCTCGAGCTCGGCGGTGAGCCAGACATACCAGGCGTCGATGTCCTGGACGGACTGCACACCGGCCCGTAGAGCGGAGTCGATGAGGTCCTGTCGCGCCGTGCGGCGCAGGATCGTGTAGACCGCGTCCATCGCGTGGCTGAGCCGGACCTTGTAGAGCTTGTTCGCCTCGTCGATGCTGCGGTTGTACACACTCGCTGCGGCGGCGAAGGTGGGGTCGTGCCGCACGACGTGACCGAGGCGGGTGAAGAGGTGCAGGTTGCGTGCCCGGCCACCCATGACCTCGTGCAGCTCGGCATCGTCCTTCTCGCGGTCCCGCCAGCCGGCGGTCACGGTCGCCACCGGCCCGTCCGGTGCGAGGGCGTCGGCGACGGTTCCGGCGGTCTGCCGGAAACGCTGTGGTCCGAGGAGGACGGTCGTCATCGGTCAGCCAGCGTAGACGTGGACCGTCTGGCCCACGTCATCGAGCATGCCCCGGAGCACGTCGTAGTCGGGATGACGCATCCGGACATAGGCGTTGGCCATGAAGCCCGCCTCGACACCCTGGGTCGGGGTCCCGGGCTCGGGGAAGTGGACGTCGATGATCCACTCACCGTGCCGGTCGACGATCTCCTCGATGCCGGAGTACCCCCGGATCCGACCGTCGTGGTCGGGACGCAGGGCGACGAGGCCGGCCGAGTAGGCCCGCGACAGCGCACGCTCCACCGTCCCGTGGACGATGGTGTGCGCCCACTCCCGATAGACGTCGACATCGTTGGCGGCGGAGTACAGGTCCCAGCAGCCGACGCCGGGCGGTCGGCAGCCGATCTCGGAGAAGCGCAGGCCCTTCGGACCGAAGAACCACTCCATGTGGGTCGCCGACGTCGTGATGCCGAGGACCTCGTTGACCCGGCGGCCGAGCTCGCGGACCTCGGCATACCGGGGCGAGTCGTCGATCCGGTTCGTCGTGACGAACTGCGGTGAGATCCACCGGTTGCGCATACCTTCGAGCACGTTCGGGTAGTAGTGGGTGATCCAGTCGTGCGCGACCTCACCGCCGACGGTGATGGTGTCGTAGAAGCCCTCGTGGCCCTCGACGAACTCCTCGACGGCGATGCTCTCCGCGTCTCCGAAGATGTACAGCGCCTGCTCCAGCTCGGTGTCGCTGGTGACCTTGACGGTGTCCTGGGCGCCGGCTCCGGAGCGCGGCTTGAGGATGAGCGGATAGCCGACGTGCCGGGCGAAGCGGCGCACCGCCGCCGGGCTGTCCGCAGCAGTCGACGCGGCCGTCGGCACGCCGGCGGCTCGCAGCGCCTCCTTCATCGACGGCTTGTCCCGGCACAGCCACGTCGTCCGCAGCGAGGTGCCGGGGATGCCGCGCCACTCACGCACCTGGGCCGCCGCCATCAGATGGCTCTCGACCGTCGACTCGAGCGCGTCGATCCACATCTGCGACTGCGCCCAGCGCACCGCCGCGTCGAGCTGGTGGGTGTCGGTGACGTTGTCGACTCGGTAGTACGCGGCCAGGGCGTCGCGCACGTCGGGCTCGAGCCAGTCCTCGGGCGTCTCGCCGACCCCGATCACCGTTGCCCCCACGCTCGTGAGGGCGTGGACGAACCGGCGCTGGTTGCGGGGGAACGACGGCTCGACGAAGACGATGTTCACCCTGGCGAGCCTATCGGCCGACGGCGGCTACGCGTGGGTATGCGCGACGACCCAGTCGACGACGTCACCGATGACCTCGTCGCGGTTGGTCTCGTTGAACACCTCGTGACGGGCCTGCGGATAGAGCCGCACCGTGACGTCGTCAAGCCCGGCCTCCCGGTAGCGCTGTCCGAGGAGCTCGATGAGCCGGCCTCCGCCGGCGAGCGGGTCCGCGTCGCCGGAGACGATGAGAAGCGGAAGGTTGTCTCGGATCCCCTTGAGCACCTCGGGATTCGCGAGCAGCCCCACGTGCGAGAACAGCTGCGGCATCGTGGTCTCCGGCACATCGAAGCCGCAGAGCGGGTCGGCGACATAGGCATCGACCTCGGCCTCGTCCCGGGACAGCCACTCGTAGCCGGTGCGGTGGGTGAACCCGGCGTTGAACGCCTCGAGACCCTGGGGCCCGTCCTCCGGCGCGTTGGCCATGCTCTCCGCGAGGACGTCGAGCGCGGTCGACCCGGAGAGGACGACGCCGTCCCAGAGGTCGGAGTGCTCGAGGATCGCCGACTGGGCGGCGAAGGAGCCCATTGAGTGCCCGATGAGGAACCGGGGCACGTCCGGGTGCTGGTCCTGCAGGTAGGCGCCGTAGGCGACAAGGTCGTTGACCAGACCGTCCCACCCGGATGCGCCGAAATCGCCTGGTGTGCCGGGGGTTCCGCCGTCCTCCCCGCTCGAGATCGACCGGCCGTGGCCGCGGTGGTCGATGGCGGCGACCGCATACCCGGCGGCGTTGAGGGCGTCGGCGAGGCGCGCATAGCGCTCGCTGTGCTCGGCCAGGCCGTGGGCGATCTGCACGACGCCACGCAGGGGGGAGACGTCCTCGCCCCACACATACGACGCGAGCGAGAGGTTGTCCTCGGGGGAGGTGAAGGTTCCGGTGCGAAGGGTCATGCTCCGAGCCTGCCAGCAGTTCGGGGTGGGCGGAAGAGGGCGAAGCCGACCCACGAGATGACGACGAGGGCCGCGAGCGCGAGCCGCGCCCAGGTCTCGGCGCCCTCGGGATAGATGACTCCGGCGAGGTAGTGGTCGATGAACCCGCTCGCGGGGAGGGTGGCTTCGCCCGCTTGGTCGCGACCCCAGCGCTCGACGGAGGTGAGCGGGCACGGCCAGCCGACGATGACATTGAGCAGGCCGTAGGCGGTGGTCGCGATGTGCAGCAGGATCGTCCGCGGCCAGCGCCAGGCGAGGAATCCGCCGACGGCCATGTAGGCGAGGAAGGCGAAGTGCGCCACCATGGCGAGGTCCGCGATGAGCCGGTGTCCCATGCCCCACCTCCCTCGGACCAGCGTAGGAGTCTGCGCGCGGCTACTCCGAGCCCCACACCCCGGACTGGGCGTCCTCGAGCCGCTGCCGCGCCTCACTGTGTCGGCGGCGCAGCCGCTCGGTGATCTGCCACTTCTCGTAGTCCCGGCGCGGACGTCGGGACCGGGCCACGAGGACACCGGTCGCGGCGACGCCAAGGACCGTGCTCAGCCCGAGGAGCTTCCTCCACCTGTTCGTCGACGGCATGGCTCGAGCGTGCCACATACTGGGGCTCATGATCCCGCTCGAGGAGGGCCTGGCCGCCGCGCGCACCGGTGACCTGTGGATCTTCCGCGGGCGAACGGTCATCAACAAGGTCATGCACGCCGCGACGAACAGCCCGGTCAACCACGTCGGCATGGCGGTCGTCATCGACGACCTGCCGCCGCTGCTCTGGCACGCCGAGATCGGCCGGTCGATGTTCGACTACTGGGCCGGCGGCCACCACCGGGGCACGCAGCTTCATGACCTGCGCGAGGCCGTGCAGCGATGGCAGAACCGGTATGGCCAGCGGGCGTTCCTGCGCCAGCTCACCCCGGAGGTGGGCCAGGTGGAGGAGGACCGGATGATGCTCGCGATCGGCCGGCTGGACGGGGTCCGCTTCCCGTCGTACGCCGGACTGGCGCTGAGCTGGCTGCGGGGCCGCGACGCCCACGAGTCCCGTCGCGACCGGGCCCGCCGATCGGTCGCGCCGCGGGATGCGTTCTGTGCCGAGATCGTCGGTCGCACCCTCACCGAGATGGGCATTCTCGAGAGCGGGCTCCCGGCGCAGTGGTACGACCCGGGCCGGTTCTGGAGCGGCGACAACCTCCCGCTCCGCCCCCCGTGGACCTATGGCGCCGAGATCGAGGTCGCTCCCGAACCGCCCGTCGGCTGACCGGCGATCGCGTCACAGGTGCTTGAGCGCCTCACGCCGGGACAGCCCGGACAGGTTCGGGTGCTGTTCGACGAAGGTCCGCACCCAGTCCGGGTCGGTCTTCGCATACTCGCGCAGGGCCCAGCCGATGGCCTTGCGGGAGAAGAAGTCCGTGTGCTCGATGTTCGGCTCGATGACGTCGGTGAGCAGGTCGGGGTCGGTCGCCTGCTTCGCACCGACCTGGCAGAGCATCGCCGTCCGCCGGATCCAGAGGTCGTCGTCGAGCGACCAGGTGCGCATCGTCTGCGCGACCTCCTCGGGGTAGGCAAGGAGGATCTCCCTGACGAAGTGGGTGGCCAGGTCGTCGACGACGTCCCACCAGGCCCCGTCGCGCACGAGGCCGTCGATCAGCGGTAGGAGGTGCGGATCCTGCCACGAGCGATAGGTGCGGTGGCCGAGAAGCGAGAGCGCCGCATACCAGTGCTCCCGGTGCGTGGCCCGGTCCCAGAGCGCCCGGACCGTCGCCTCCCACTCCTCTCGGCTGACGATGCGGTATGCGGGGTCGGCGAGGACGGGACGCAGCGCCTTCCGGAGCACCGGACTGGTGAGTCCGAGATAGGGGAGGGCGGACTTCATGTAGGCCTGCTGGCCCACCGCCCGCTCGGGATCGGCGTGGGGCGTCAGCGCCGCGTGCACCGCTGCGATGACGTCCTCGCGGGGCTGGGTGCTCGCCATGAGTTCACCGTAGCGTCAGGCGCCTGTGCGCACGGAGGCGTTCAATAGAGGTATGCAGCAAGGGGACCGCGTCGCTCGGTGGCAGGAGCTCTGGGAGGAGCCCGCCAGCGGCTGGGACTTCAGTGAGTTCGAGGGGCGCGTCGTCGAGTCGGAGCCGCCGTGGTCCTACGAGGAGCTCGTCCAGCACGAGCTGTCGACGGCCGGCTCGGCGCTCGACCTCGGGACCGGGGGAGGGGAGTTCCTCCTGTCCCACCAGCACGAGCTGCCCGTCGAGATGCACGCGACCGAGGGGTGGGGGCCGAACCTGCCGGTGGCGCGGGAAGCGCTGGGGCCGTTGGGGATCGAGGTGCGCGAGTACGACGCCGACCGAGGGGACACGCTGCCCTATGACGACGACTCCGTCGATGTCGTGCTCTCCCGGCACGAGTCCTATGACCCGGCCGAGGTGGTCCGGGTTCTCCGGAAGGGCGGCTGGTTCCTCACCCAGCAGGTTGACGGCCGCAACCTCGACGACCTCGCCGCGGTCTTCGGTGCAGGGGCGGCCTTCCCCGAGGTGAGGCTGGAGGTGTTCCGCTCCCAGGCGCAGGAGGCCGGGCTCATCGTCGAGCGGGCCGAGGAGTGGAGCGGGTCGATCCGGTTCGACTCGGTCGACACCCTCGTCTCGTATCTGCGGCTCATGCCGTGGCAGCTGCCCGAGGACTTCACGATCGAGGGCTATGCGGACCAGCTCTGCGCGCTGGACGAGCAGGAGGGTCCGCTCGAGTTCACCGAGCGCCGCTTCCTGCTCCTGGCCCACCTGCCCATTCCGGACGCGCCGCCCGCGGATCCCTTCCCCCGCTGGGAGCACTGACCCCCCACGTTGTTGTCTTGCGACACGCAGAGGTTCAGGCGGTGTCGAGGTCTCGGCGCCGGAAGCCGACGATCCCGAGAGCGATGAGCCCGGCCGCGACGAGCGTCAGCACGATGAGCGGCAGGACGGTCAGCTCCTCCGCGGGATAGCCCGGGAGCCAGCTGAACGGCGAGAGCCGTCCGGCCCACTCGGGCAGCTGGAGGAAGCGGCCGAGGTAGCCGACGAAGCCGGCATAGCCGAGGAGGGCCCAGGCCAGCACGGTGGCCCGGGGTGCCCAGCCGACGAGAGCCGTGGCGACCCCGATGAGGACCCACATGGCCGGGATGTGGATGACGGCCGCGACAAGGGCCTTGCCGATGACCGGCTGGTCAACGGTGGGCTGTCCCGTCACGCCGAGGAGAGCTGCTGCCAGCAGGATGATCGCGGCGGAGCCGACGACCGCGACGATCACGTGGTTGGCGAGGAAGGTCGTGCGTGACTGGAGGGTGCCGAGCACCTGTTCGCCCCGACCCGACGTCTCCTCCGAACGGGCTCGCAGCACTGCCATGACCCCGTAAACTCCCGCGACGACGGCAATGATCGTCATGAGCATCGTCAGGAACGCGTCGATCAACGTCTCCCCACCGATCGCGGTGAGGGTCTCGTCGATGAAGCTGATGTCACTGAACTCGGTCTCGATGTCACCGAGGAACGGGCCGTAGCTCATCCCGAGCAGCCCGAGACCGATCGCGAATCCGAGGAGCATGCCCCGGTGCAGCCGCAGCGTGAGCCCGAGCGGGGTCCGCAGCATCGAGGTGGCCGACGCCCGACCACGACGCGGTGCGCGCATCCCCGAACCGAGGTCCCGTCGCGCGCTCAGCGCCATGCTCAGCGCTGAGAGTGCCACGAAGGCAAGCAGATTCAGAGCGAGCGGCCACCACCGGTTCTCCAGATACGGGAACGACTGCTGCGCCCAGCCGATCGGCGACGCCCAGGACAGGTCGCTCTGGGCAGCGTCGCCGCTGGCACGGAGGAGGTATGCGCCGCCGACTGCCGCGATCCCCAGACCGTTCGCGCCCCGGCTGCTCTGGGTCAGCTGTGCCGTGACTGCAGCCACGCCTGCGAAGGTCAGGCCCACGGCCACGTGCGCGGCGCCGAAGATCAGCGAGCCGGTCCAGGTGAGCGCCGTGATGCCGGTGAGGGGTAGAAGGACGGCGAGCAGTGCGGCCAGGGCCACGTTGGCGACGCCGGTGAGGAGCAGGGCGGAGGCGAGGTGCGCATACCGGCCGACGGGGTTCGCCCGGACCAGCTCGGCGCGGCCGGCTTCCTCCTCGGTGCGGGTGTGCCGGACGACGAACAGGACGCTCATGATGCCGATGAGGATCGCGGTGAACCCGAGCAGCTGGTGGCTGAGGATCGAGCCGTCGTTGTAGTCGCTGAGATAGTGTGCCGGACCGGTGAAGGCGAGCCCGGCAGGGCTGGCCATCGTCACGATGATGGCCTGTTTGGCCTCGGCGGTGCTGTAGATCTCGATGAAGGTCAGCGCGATAGCCGCGGTTCCGAGGCCGAGGGAGGCGACCCAGACGAGCATTCGCACCCAGTCCCGCCGCAGGGCCAGGCGGAAGAGCCTCCCCGATCCCGAGAGCACGCCGGACATCAGGCCCTCCGGGCCTCGCCGAGGTGCTCGTGAGAGAGCTCGTCACCGTAGTGGCGGAGCATGAGCTCCTCGAGCGTCGGCGGGTTGGAGGTGAGGGTGTCGATGCCGTGTCCGCTGAGGTGGGACATCGTGGCGTCGAGGTGCTCGGGGTCGACGGCGAACACCCAGGCACCATGCTCCCGGCGCAGGTCGTGCAGGCCGGGCAGGGTGTGGAGATCGTCGACCGGGCGGTGGGTGCGGACCTCGACATGGGTGCGGTTGAGGTGACGCATCTGGAGCAGCGTGCCGGACTGCACGATGACGCCGCGGCGGATGATGCTGATCGTGTCGGAGAGCCGCTCGACCTGGGCGAGGATGTGGCTCGACAGCAGGACGGTCTTCCCCTGCGACTTCAGCTCGCGGACGACGTCCTGGAAGACGACCTCCATGAGCGGGTCGAGCCCGGCGGTCGGCTCGTCGAGGAGGAACAGATCCGCGCCGCTGGAGAGGGCGGCGATGATCGCGACCTTCTGCCGGTTGCCCTTGGAGTAGGTCCGGCCCTTCTTCGTCGGGTCGAGGTCGAAGCGCTCGATGAGCTCGGCACGGCGCTTGTCCTGCAGCCCGCCGCGGAGCCGGCCGAGGACGTCGATGGCCTCCCCGCCGGTGAGATTGGGCCACAGCTCGACGTCGCCGGGGACGTAGGCGAGCCGGTGGTGCAGATCCACGGCGTCGTGCCAGGGGTCCTTCCCGAGGATGCGTGCCTCACCGGCCGTGGCGCGCAGGATGCCGAGGAAGACCCGGATCGCGGTGGACTTGCCCGCGCCGTTCGGACCGAGGAAGCCGTGCACCACTCCCTGGTCCACCTCGAGGTCGAGGCCGTCCAGGGCCCGGGTGGGACCGAAGGTCTTGACCAGACCCCGGGTGGTGATGGCAGCGCTCATGGTCGTCCTCCGCGTGGGAACTCGGTCACCTCCAGTATGCCGACGGGGGTGTGGGGACTACGCGCGGGCGACGATCGCGTCGAGGTCGACGCCGGTCGGCAGCGCACCGTAGACGAGCGAGCGGGAGCCGAGCCGGGACTGGATGAAACCGTCCGCGACGGCGAGCGGCGCATACCGCACGAGGATGCTGGCCTGCAGGGCCAGCGCCATCGCCTCCACCGTCATCCGCGCAGTGCGCGGCTCGGCCGAGGCGATGAGGTCACGGACCGAGTTCAGGTATGTGTCGAGCAGGTCGTCGTGGCCCCTCGCCAGGTCGATCTCGGCGAGGAACGCCTCGATGGCGACCGGCGTGGTCGCCATCGCGCGAAGGACGTCGAGGGCGATGACGTTGCCGGAGCCCTCCCAGACCGCCAGGACCGGCTGTTCCCGGTAGCGGCGGGCGAGGGGGAAGGCCTCGGTGTAGC
>JAAYSB010000043.1 GCA_012518475.1 Intrasporangiaceae bacterium
CCGCCATGAGCGAGAACTCGACCATGACGAAGAAGGCACTGCCGATGATGAGCAGGGTCGTGATGAGCACGGTGACCATCAGTGGCTCCCCCTGTGGTCCTGGCGACGCTGGATCTCGGGGTCGTCGTCCTGGAAGGAGCGCTCCTGCTCGTGCAGGCTCAGCCGCAGGCGGGCCGGCACGTAGTTCTCCACCTCGAGGATCTCGGCCTCCACCCAGCGGCGTGGCGGCGTCGAGAACGCGAGCAGGTCCTCAGAGTCCTCGGGCAGGTCGATCTCCACCTTGTCCCCGACCTCGGGAAGGCCACCGACCCGCTCGATGACGAGCCCGCCGATCGTCTCCTTGTCCCCCTCCGGCAGGTCGATGTCGAGCTCGTCGGCAACCTCGTCGATGTGCAGGTCGCCACCGACGATCCATCCCTCGGGGGTCTCCTCGACGAAGTAGTCGGGCTCGCCGTCGTCGTGCTCGTCCTCGATCTGGCCGACGATCTCCTCGGCGAGGTCCTCCATCGTGACGATGCCGATGAAGGTGCCGTACTCGTCGACGACGCACGCGAGCCGGGATGTGCCCTGCATCTGGCGGGCAGCGTCCGGGAGCGAGGTGACGTCGGAGAGAACGAGCGGCTTGCGCACATGGTCGGCGATCGGCTCGGTGGACTCCGGGTCGAGGCCGAGGATGTCGACGAGGTGGGCGATGCCGACGATTCGGTCGTCGTCGCCGATGACGGGATAGCGCGTGTGGTCGTGGGTCATGAGGTCGCGGACCTCGGCGACGGTGTCGTCGGCGCGCACGAAGTCGACCCGGCTGCGCGGGATCATCGCGTGGTCGACGTCGCGGGTCGGGAAGTCGATGATCCGCTCGAGGAGCTCGGCCAGCTCGACGTCGAGCTCACCCTGTTCGGCGGACTGGGTGACGACGTGGACGAGGTCGGCGGGGCTCGCGGCCTGCTCGACGTCGTGGACCGGCTGCTGGCCGAAGAGGCGGAGCAGTGCCTCGGCGGCACGGTCGAAGATCCAGATCAGCGGCCCGAAGATCAGGAGGTAGAGCCGCGTCGAGGGCGCCAACCAGCGGGAGACCTTGTCCGGCTCGGCGATCGCATAGTTCTTCGGGTACAGCTCACCGAACAGCATCTGGACCAACGTGGAGAAGGTCAGGGCGAGCAGACCCCCGACGGCGACTGCCATTCCGGTGGACAGCGCCCCCTCCATGATCGATCCGAGGGCCGCGCCGATGAGCGGCTCGGCCACATAGCCGACGAGCAGACCGGTGACGGTGATCCCGAGCTGGGCCCCCGAGAGCATGAACGAGGTCCGTCGGGTGATGGCGAGGACGGACTTGGCCTTCTCCCCCTCCGGTCCGCCCGCCGCGGAGCGCGCCTGCAGGCGGGTCCGGTCGACGGCGAGATAGGCGAACTCCTGGGCCACGAAGTACCCGGTGAGGACGGTGATGAGGAAGACGACGACGACGCCGAGGGCGATCGAGACGGCGATGCTCATGCGCGGCTCCGGCCCTCCGGGGCATCGGCGGCGTTCTCAGCGACGGGATCGTCCTCGAGGGTCATCGCGATCCCGGCCCGCGTGGCATACCGCGGGTTGAGACGCATGATGAGGCCCTCCGCGGCGGCGAAGGCGTGGTACCACCAGCCGTACTTGTCGCCGATGGCGCGCTTGACCGCGCGCACCTCCTCAGGCGACTCGAGAAGCCGGGCCGTCCCCGCATACCGAGGCGTTCCGGGCTCGACCCGTCCGCGCATGTCACAGACCTGGACCTCGACCCGCGGGTCCCGGCGTAGGCGCTTGACCTTCCACGAGTCGGCGAGGGTGACAAAGACAAGCTCCCCGGGCCGGAACGGCTCGCCGGGGAGCGCGGGCGCGACCCAGACAGGCGTCGCAACAGGGTTGCCGGTGCGTTTGAAGGTGGTCAGCGAGATGTACTTCGCGGACCTGACGGTATGACCCACAGGGATACTGTACGAGAGATCGCAGGTCCTATACGAATGGCGTGTGGGCGTCCCGCCAGCTGATTCTGCGGACGTCGTATGCCTCGCAGGCGCTGCGCAGGTCCGGCCAGACGGTCCCCTCGTTGCGCAGGACGATGCCCTCCGGCGTGACGAGGCCGCTCGCGATGACCGTGAGCGGCGTGGGACCGCGGCCGAGGAGTGTGGTCGCCAGCTCGACCTGAGAGCCGCCCGAGGCGGTGATGAAGGTCGTCGTCGGCAGCACCGGTCTGCCGAAGCCGTAGGCATAGAGCAGGACCCGCTTCTCCCTCGCCAGGTCGATCGTCAGGGAGAGATCGGTCTGGGCGGCCTCGAAGCCGGTGTTCCGCCGCGCGGCGAACAGCCGCCGGGCGTTCTTCGTCACGAAAGCCGTTGCGCCGCTCGGCTGCTCGGTCACGGCTCCGATGCGCGCTGCATACCCCTTGGGCAGGGCGAGGCGGGCCCGGATCGTGGCGGACCGGTCGGTGCCGCGCGGAATGAGGACGACCGGGTCCCGGTGCGGCTGGAGGAAGCTGCGGCCGTGTTCATACGCGGGCCGCGTGGGGACCGACTGCGGGGCGACCGGGCGACGAGGTGCGGGCGGGGTCGCTCCGACGTCGAGGTCGTTCGTGCGGCTGATCTCGGCGAACCTCTCGCGCAGGAACCGGGCCTGGATGACCAGGGCGCGCTCGTCGTGCTCGTTCTCGGCCCGCTCGATGTGGGAGGCGACGTCGAAGAGCAGGCGGAACTGGGTGAGGAGCAGCTCCTGGGCGGGGGCGTGCGGGCCCCTTCGGGTCGAGGCGACATAGGCGTCGATGCTCTCCGGGACGTACTTTCCGAGCAGGTCCCGCAGGGCGGGGCTCATCGGATCCCCGAGCGGTGGTGCGGTGTCGGTGATGGCCCGGCCGAGGACCAGCGCCTCGACGGGGAGTGAGCCGGCGAGCGCGTTGAGCCGGGTGACGATGTCGTGCCCAGCGCGGCGGACCGGCGGCTTCATCGGGTCGCCGTGGGCGCGGTCGGCGACGACCTCTTGAGCGGTCCACCCACGGTAGTCGCGCTCCACCCGGCGGGCGGTGACCTTCTCGGCGAGCTGACGCACGCCGGTGACCACCTCGGCAGGGGTGCGCGGCAGGGTGGGGCGGGACGGCATACCTCTCAGGTTATGCGACGGTGCTAGCGTCGCCGACGTGAGTGCACCCCGCCGGACCGACCCGGATCAGCCAGTTGAGTCACCCGAGCCGCTCCAGTGGAACGACGACGACGTCGTCCTCCTGGCTGAGGACGGGTCCGCGCTCGGGGTCGACAGCAAGTCGGCGATCCACCACGCCGAGACCCCGCTGCACCTCGCGTTCTCGTGCTACATCTTCGACGCCGACGACCGGCTACTCGTCACTCAGCGGGCCCTCGGCAAACCGAGCTTCCCCGGGGTCGTGACGAACTCGTGCTGCGGGCACCCCCTGCCCGGGGAGCCGCTCGAGCGGGCGGTCCGGCGCCGCGCCCTCGGCGAGCTGGGGCTCTCGGTCGACTCCCTCTGGCTCGTCCTGCCGGAGTTCCGCTATCGGGCGGTCTCGGCCACCGGGATGGTCGAGAACGAGATCTGTCCGGTGTATGCCGCGCGCACCGCTGACGAGGAGCTCGCCCTCGACCCGACCGAGGTGGAGCGTGCCGAGTGGGTGCCGTGGGTCGAGTTCGCGGAGTCGGTCGCCGACGGATCACGGGTGGTGTCGACGTGGTGCACCGAGCAAGTGCCTCGGCTTCTCACCCTCGGCCCCCGCCCCGCCGACTGGCCGGCCGCCGACCCCGCCCTGCTGCCGCCCGCCGCCCGCCTCTAGCTTCCTCCCTAGGGAAGGAACCTTCGACCTCGGACCGGACATGTTCTGATCCGAAGTGCTGGGTCAGTCTCCCTCGGCGACCTTGGCGCGCTTGACGATGCGGTCGTCAGCGGGGAAGACGACCGAGGTGTCCTTGCCGGCGTAGTCGAACTGGTCGAGGAAGGCCCGCAGGGCATTGATCCGGCCGCGCTTCTTGTCGTTGGACTTCACCGTCAGCCACGGCGCGTACTTCTTGTCCGTGAGCTCGAACATCGCCTCCTTCGCTGCGGTGTAGTCCTCCCACCTGTCGAGCGACTCGAGGTCCATGGGCGAGAGCTTCCAGCGTCGCACCGGGTCGAGCTGGCGGATCGCGAAGCGGGTGCGCTGCTCGTCCTGGGTGACCGAGAACCACAGCTTGGTCACGGTGGTGCCCGACTCGATGAGCATCCGCTCGAAGGTGGGTGCCTGCCGCATGAAGACGTCGTACTCGTCGTCGGTGCAGAAGCCCATGACCCGCTCCACACCGGCCCGGTTGTACCAGGAGCGGTCGAACAGGACGATCTCCCCGGCGGTGGGCAGCCGCTGGATGTAGCGCTGGAAGTACCACTGACCGGCCTCGGTGTCGGACGGCTTGTTCAGCGCCACGACCCGTGCGGCACGCGGGTTGAGGTGCTCCATGAACCGCTTGATCGTGCCACCCTTGCCGGCGGCATCGCGCCCCTCGAAGACGACGACGTGCTTGAGTCCCTCGTCCTGAGTCCAGTACTGGAACTTGAGCAGCTCGACCTGGAGCTTGTACTTCTCCTGCTCGTAGTCCTCGCGGTCGAGGAGCTCGTCATAGGGATAGTCCTCGCGCCACGTCTCGACCGCGTTGCCGTCCGGCTTGAGCAGCACCGCGTCCTCCCCCTCGCGGTTGCCGACCTGGTATCCCTCCTTCTTGAGCGAGTCGATGTACTCCCGCAGCCCCATCTTCTGGGTCATGGCTTCTCCGTCTCGTCCGTGGCCGCCGGGCCTCCGGCCGCCGTCTCCACATCTCTGCTTCCCGAGTCTGCCAGCACCGGATCGGGCTCCTCGACCTCGCCCACGTGCACGATCGCGTCGCCCCGGTTCACGAGCGGTGCCTGGGTCAGTCCGATGACGACACCGCCTCGGTCCGCGCGCACAAGGCGCAGCGTGCGGCCGAAGGAGTTGGTCAGGGTTCCGAGCCGGTCGCCCTCGCGGACGACGTCGCCGAGCTTGACCTCGGTATGCAGGATCCCGGTCCGCGTCGCTCGCACCCACCCGCTGCGGCGGGTGACGAGGATCGGATCCTCCGGCACCGGTGGCGCCGCATCGATCATGTCGAGGTGGTGGAGAAGCCGTAGGACGCCGTGGACACCGGCATCGATGGCCCACGGGTCGAAGCGCCACGCCTCGCCGCCCTCATAGAGCAGCACCCGGGCGCCCCGCTCCCGGGCGGCGAACCGGAGCGACCCGTCGCGCAGTCTGGCGTGGTACATCAGCGGCGCATGGAAGGCCTCTGCAAGGGCCCGGGTCTCGGGATCGTCGAGGTCACAACGGATCTGGGGCAGGTTGGAGCGCCGGTCCGAACCGGTGTGCAGGTCGATCCCGACATCACACTTGGCTACGACCTCGGTCATCATCAGGTGCGCGATCCGGCTCGCGAGGGAGCCGCGGGGGGACCCGGGGAAGCTGCGGTTGAGGTCCCGGCGGTCCGGCAGATAGCGGTCACCGCTCGTGAAGCCGAAGACGTTGACGATGGGGACGGCGATGACCGTGCCCCGCAGTGTCTTCGGGGAGAGCCTGGCCATGACCTGGCGGATCACCTCGACCCCGACGACCTCGTCGCCGTGGATCGCGGCGTTCATCCACACCGTCGGGCCGTCCTCACGGCCGTGGATGACCCGCACCGGCAGGCTCACGGTCGCGCCGGTGACCAGGGTGGTGATCGGGATCTCGAGCTCGCGGCTCGAGCCTGGGCGGATCCGCACTCCCCCGGTGCCGAACGACGGGCGCGGGGTTCGTCGGGCGGCGGTCACGTCTCCATCCAACCACCTGCCGCAGGTGCGGCAGGATGGGTCGGGTGAGTCCCGCATACCCCCTGCGCAGACGGACGGTCAGACCCGGCCCCAGTTGCGCCGGCGAGTGGACCGCCGGGGCCGGGGACCTGCATACGAGACTCGTGAGTCGACGAGGAAGCCCTGCGCGAGCGCCTCGCGACCGATCAGCATCCGGAAGCCCATCTCGTCGCGGTCGGTGAGGGTGACCTCGGCCGTGATCCTCTTGCGGGCCAACGTCATTCGCATGAGGACGACACACCGCTCCTCGACGTGACCCGACGAGCTGCGGACCGGCCGGCGGTCGTGCAGGGGCAGCTCGACGGGTACGGAGTCTGCGTCGGTGGCCTGCCACGGGTGAACGTGGAAGCGGACCCACGGGAGTCCGTCGATCTCGATCTGCTGGAGGTCGAACGCGTGCAGGGATGAGGTCTTGGCTCCGGTGTCGACCTTCGCCTTGATCCAGGGCACACCCAGGGGGCTCATTCGCACCCACTCACGCCAGCCGACAACGGTGTCCGGTGAGGTCTCCAGCTCGGCCTCGGTCACCGCTGCATTGTGTCATCGACAGTCCCGAAAGGGTGGCAGGATTTCCGCCGTGAAGCTTGCGATTCTCTCGCGTGCCCTGCGTTCCTACTCGACCCAGCGCCTGCGTGCTGCCGCCCTCGATCGGGGCCACCAGGTCAAGGTGCTCAACACCCTCCGGTTCGGGATCGACCTGTCCGGCGCTGAGCCCGACCTGCACTTCCGCGGCAAGCCGCTGTCGACCTATGACGCCGTCCTGCCCCGGATCGGCAACTCGGTGA
>JAAYSB010000397.1 GCA_012518475.1 Intrasporangiaceae bacterium
CACCTGGGTCGTTGCGGCAGACCACTCCGGTCGCGTCGTGGATCTCGATGATCCCGCGCCCGGCATCGACGTGGACGCTCACCTCGTCGCCGGAGACCACCCCACCGACACCACCGTCGATCGTCAGCCCGCCCGCCTGTACGACCTCCACATCGTCACCGGGCAGCAGCGACCACCGGACCCCGACGGCGACCAGCGCGATGACGAGCAGAGCCACCAGCCCCACGACCAGCCGCCGCAGCCAGAACCGCGGCCGAGGCCGTGGTCGCGATGCCGACTGCTCTGACATGCCAGCGAACCTAACAGCCGCCTCCGACTGTCTGATCCGAGACAGCGCAGTTCACGACGCTCTTATGTACGCTGCACGCCTCTTACGCTGCGCACGAGGGCCGCGAGTTGAGGATTGGGAATCTCGTCAACATCGAGCGCCCTTTCGAGCTGCAGAATCTCCGCCGGCGTGAGTTTCAGAGCGCGGTCCGCCGTCAACACAGTCCTAGCTCTGTCGATGGATGCCCCCAGAACGAACGACGTCAGATCCTGGTTCTGCAGCGAGGCTGCCTCGCGGAGCAGCTCGAGCGCTTCGGTGCTGCAGCGCAGGTTCAGGCGCTCGGACTTGGCTGTCATGTGATCCTCCCAACGCCAAGAGTGGCAAACTCGGAACGTACATCCTTGGTACGTACATAGGTAGTACGAATCGATTACTGCGGACTGAGCGTCGCCCGCAAGGTCTTCGTCGGCATGGAGGTGCAGAGGGTGATCCGCGAACCGGCTGAAGCCGTACCGGGCATAGAAGGTGACCGCTTCGTCGTCGATGGCGTGAACGACGACGACCTCGAATCCAACGTGTGCGCTCGCTTCAGCGCATCCTTCCAATGCATGCACCAGGAGTTGCCGACCTACGCCACGCCCCGCGAATCGTCGATCGACGGCCAGACGAGCGAGTAGTACGGCAGGAACCGGATACTGCCTCTTGCCCACGCCGTATGCGCGCGAGGCTTCATCCAGGTCCAGTCGGTACGCGGTTGTGGCGTAGTAGCCCACGACGTCGTTGTCCGAAGGGTGAATGGCCAGGAAGGTCCTTGTGTTGTATGAGCGTTCCTGCTGGCCCGCGCGACGAAGGAGCCAATCGTCGAGGTCCGGCTTGCCGCAAGAGAACCCCGATCTGTCGATTCCTCTGCTGAAGGGCACAATCTCGACTGGCTCCATGTGCCTCCCCTCCCAGTTGCAGCCCTCGGATGTGGCTCACCGTACGTGTGAGCACCGACAGCAGGAGGGCTGAACGGTGCTACCCACCCAGCCGACCGAACCCCTCCACCACGATCACCGCAGCCCCCACCTCATCCGACGCCCCCAGATCCACCTCCGCCGTGATCCCCCAGTCCAGGTCCCCGGCAGGATCGACCACCACCTGACGCACCCGCCACACCCCAGGCTCGGACGTGTCGATCTGCAGCAGCTCGGGGGAGCGGGCCGCCTGATCGGTCGCGATCGAGTCGTGCTCAGCGAAGTACGCACCCAGCGCCGCGTTCCACGCCTCCGCATCCATGACCACCTTCTGCGGCGGCTCGGTCAGCTCAGCCACCCGAGCCTCGAGAGCGCCGAGCGCCTCCCACCGGTCCTGCGCGGCGAGCTCGACCCGGTGGAACATCGCGTTGCGGATGAGCACCGTGAAGGCGCGGGTGTTCGCGGTCAGCGGCCGCACCGGCGGCGCGATCTCCGCGGCATCCCCGAGAACGACAGCGGGATTCACCAAGCTCTCCCACTCGTCGAGTAGCGAGGAGTCCGTCTGTCGCACGAGCTCCCCGAGCCACTCGATGATGTCGTCGAGCTCGTCGCTGCGGCGGGAGTCCGGCACGGTGTGCCGCAGGGTCCGGTACGCATCGCTCAGGTACCGCAGCAGCAGCCCCTCGGAGCGGGACAGCCCGTAGGCGGAGACGAACTCGGTGAAGGTCATCCCGCGCTCATACATCTCGCGGACCACGGACTTCGGTGACAAGGCCTCCGGGGAGATCCACGGATGCGTAGTTCGGTATGCGCCGAGCGTGACCTCCAGCAGCTCACCTAACGGTTTGGGCCAGGAGATCTCCTCGAGACGTTCCATTCGCTCGTCGTACTCGATGCCGTCCACCTTCATCGCCGCGACGGCTTCGCCGCGCGCAGCCTTCTCCTGGGCCCAGAGGACTTGGCGGGGGTCCTCGAGGATGGCCTCGATGACGGAGACGATGTCGCGGGCGTAGGTCTCCGAGTCAGGATCAAGGGTGTCCATGACCGCTAGCGCGAACGGTGCGAGCGGCTGATTGAGCGCGAAGTCTCGCTGCAGATCGATCTCCAGCGCATACCGCCGACCCGAGGCCTCCGCCGATGGCAGCCGCGACACGACGCCCGACGTGATGAGCTCCTTGGCGAGGACCAGAGCGTGCCGACCCAGCCGTCTCTGATCGTCCACCGGGTGATGACTCGACGAGATCAACCGGGCTGCGTGCTCGACCGGGTTCCCCTCCCGGGCAAGGAGGTTGATGAGCATCGCGTGCGACATCCGCAGCCGCGGCTGGAGCGCCTCGGGCTCGGACGCGACGAGCTTGTCGAACGTCTCTTCGGACCAGCCGATGAAGCCGTCGGGCGCCTTCTTCCGCTGGACCTTGCGCTGTTTCTTCGGGTCGTCACCCGCCTTGGCGACAGCGCGCAGGTTCTCGATGACGTGGTCGGGCGCCTGGGCGACGACCCACCCCCGGGAGTCGAAGCCGGCCCGCCCGGCGCGACCGACGACCTGGTGGAACTCACGGGCCTTGAGGAGTCGCTGCTTCGTCCCGTCGAACTTCGTCAGCCCGGTCAACAGGACCGTGCGGATCGGGACGTTGATGCCGACGCCGAGGGTGTCCGTCCCACAGATGACCTTGAGCAGCCCGTCCTGGGCGAGCTGCTCGACGAGCCGCCGGTACTTCGGGAGCATCCCGGCGTGGTGCACGCCGATCCCGTGCCGCACCAGCCGTGACAGTGTCCGCCCGAATCCAGTCCCGAACCGGAAGCCGCCGATCCGTTCAGCGATCGCGTCTCGCTCGGCCCGACTGGTGATCTTCGCTCCCATGAGCCCCTGCGCCCTCTCCAGAGCGGCCGCCTGGGTGAAGTGCACGACATAGACCGGCGCCCGGTCCAGCGACAGCAGTTCCTCGATGGTCTCGTGCAGGGGAGTGACGGCATACGTGAACTCGAGCGGCACCGGCCGTTCGGTCCCGCCGATCACCGCAGTCGTTCGCCCGGTCCGCCTGGTGAGGTCGTCCTGGAACATCGTCACGTCGCCCAACGTGGCTGACATGAGGATGAACTGTGACTGTGGCAGCTCGAGGATCGGCACCTGCCACGCCCAACCACGGTCGGGCTCGGAATAGAAGTGGAACTCGTCCATGATGACGAGCCCGACGTCGGCGGAGGATCCCTCCCGAAGGGCGATGTTGGCGAGGATCTCGGCTGTGCAGCAGATGATCGGGGCGTCGGCGTTGACCGACGCGTCCCCAGTGATCATGCCGACGTTGTCGGCGCCGAACTGCTCGCATAACGCGAAGAACTTCTCAGACACCAGCGCCTTGATCGGTGCCGTATAGAAGGAGACTCGGTCCTCGGCCAGGGCGACGAAGTGCCCAGCTGTCGCCACCAACGACTTCCCCGACCCGGTCGGCGTCGACAGGATCAGGTTCGACCCCGAGAGGATCTCGAGCAGAGACTCGTCCTGGTGTGGATACAACGTGAGCCCTTGCTCACTCACCCACTCGGTGAACACCTCATACAACCCATCCGGATCGACGGTCTCGGGGAGCCGGTTACTGAGGTTGCTCACCGGACCGAGTATGCCGTGTTCGCCCAACGGCTCTCGCCGTTAGAGAGCGCCCGCAGGGCTTAACAGGCTGACGGATTATGACGGTGCAGAGGCGCTGCTTTGGCGTTAGCTACCGACCTGTAAGTGGATGGAGGCGCCTGTTGTATGCGCATTTCTGCTGGTGGAGGGCTATGAGTAACGCGCTGGCAACGAATTGGTCACAAACGTAGACCGGCTCCGCGTTACCCGCACAAGAGGACTTGGGAGGGGCAGGATGCGTCATGCGTCATGTGCGATTAGAAGAAGGCGTATTGGAGTTGCAGCTGTGGCCCTGGCTGCGCTGCTCGCTGGCTGTGGGTCGGCTGCGGAGACAGTCTCGACCTCCGGGGAGCCCAGCTCGAATGTGGTGACCGGCGAGGAAGCGCCCGCTTCCCCAGGGGGGCAGG